>JBEBHM010000929.1:0-3010 GCA_040080875.1 Pirellula sp. | reverse complement strand
TTACTACCCAAAAAAACCAAGTGTAAAGATACTCAAACAACCAGGTGTGAAGATTCCCAAAAAACTAGGTGTGAAGACTCAGAAGACTCATTAGTGCGATAGAGCGTAGGTCAGGATGTTGATGGCCAACGCATAAGCGTCCACGGAAAATCGCTGAAAAAACTCCGCGTCCTCTCCTTCGCGCTCCCAACCGTCAGCGATATCCGTGTTGTGCGTTGCTACAGCAACTAATCGGCCGTGGTCATCGTGCAGACCACGGAAATGAACTTGAGACATGTCGCGATCTCCTCCGTTGGGCTGTCGGTGAATCCATGCCGGATCATAACTGACTCCCGACCGGCGATAGAATTGGAAGGCAGTGACTTGCGGGCATTTTTTGAGCGGATAGACAATCGAAAGAATGGGGTGGCCTGTCGGAATGTCAAACCAATTCCATTTTGGGGCAACGCGGCGCATGTTGTCCTCGAAGTTTTCCCACTCCGCATCTCCCCAGAAATCGTCCACCCACAGAAAGCCGCCGTGATCGAGATATCGCTTGAGCGCCCGCTGTTCGTCACTATCGAGTTCCTGCCAGCCTGGATCGCTCATGAAAATGAACGGATGATCGAACAATCTCGGGTCGGTCAAGCGGAGCAGAAGTGTTCCTTGATTGGGCTGAATGGTCGTCAGTTGGTTCAATCGGAACGTTAAGTTTCTAGCTCCAACAGGATGGTCTGTTGCCCATCGAGGGATCCAGCCAGCGTCACCGCGATAAAATGCTTCGCCGTTGCCTCCAACGCTATCGTACACGATCCGAACAAACGTAAATCGATCCGGATCGTAGCTCTTGAGATCAAGATCCGAGTCTTGGACACGATCTGCCGGCAAGATCAACGCAATAGCAACGCCAACGATCAAGAATCGGCACAATTGCATCAAGCACGCATGTTTCAATCGGCAAGCTCCTTGAGCAGTGACGGTCCGAATCGGTTTGTTTGTGACCCCAAGAACACGCCCCCATTCTACATTATTTGCGAACCACGAGCGATTGCTTCGTGCATGGCCAAGAAGGTCGCCCCGAAGGAATTGCAGGCTGTACTGTCTCGAGTGAAGCTAGACGGCGAGATGATTTGCGACATGGTGAAGAATTTCAAGAAGTATTTTGGTCGGGTAGTGCGGCGGGCACATCGCAGAGTCTGATTGCGAATGCGGAAAGTCGCAATCGGCGATTCATTCCAGGCCAACGCGCCACAGCCGAGGGGCTCGCGCTATTGGGATGAGTGGCATCGGAGGTATGCTCAACTGAATGAACCAGCAATAAATACAGGTGCCTGGCACTTATTAGGAGGTGCGACGCCACAAAGTTGGCAAAACGCATCGGTTACGCTTCTTCGTGAAGATTGATTTGGCGTTGAGCGTGATTTAGGCGGTAATACGTTCCTCCTAGTTTCAACAAGTCGTCGTGGCTGCCAACCTCTGTAATTCGCCCCTTTTCCAGCACGATAATGCGGTTGGCTTTCCTAAGGGTGCTGATCCGGTGGGCGATCGCGATCGTCGTTCGGCCTTGAACCAATACGTCGAGTGCCTCCTGGATTTCTCTTTCGGTTTCCGTGTCGACCGCCGAGGTCGCTTCGTCGAGAATCAATATGCGAGGATCGGTAAGCAATGCTCTTGCAATCGAAATGCGTTGCCTCTCTCCACCTGAAAGGGACTGACCTCGCTCACCCACCAGCGAATCGTATCCATCGGTCAGCTTCAGAATGAAATCGTGCGCTTTGGCAGCCCGAGCCGCCTCGACTATTTGTTCACGCGATGCGATTGGACGACCATACGCAATATTCTCCGCGATCGACCCAAAGAATAAGAAAGGTTCTTGTAATACGATCCCAATATTGCTTCGATACTCCGTGATTGGGAAGGACCGAATGTCGGTGCCGTCGACTTGTATCGATCCCCCGCTTACATCATAGAAGCGGCAAACGAGATTGACCAAGGTACTCTTCCCCGCACCGCTCGGGCCAACCAAGCCCACCATCTCACCAGGCGCAATATCGAGTGAAACGTTGTGGATGACTTGGCGAGATCCATAGCTAAACGTCAAATTGTTCAACGTGACTCTACCTTGGACACGGCCAGGTTGAACTGGTTTTTGAGGTTCAGCCACACTCGGCACGCGATCCAGGATTTCAAAAATGCGATAGGTTGCCGCCGCCGTCCTTTGTGCGTTCGCGAGCAAACGACTCATGTCATCCAAGCGGACGTAAAGCCGTCCGATGTTCAGCACAAACACGTTGAGCGTGCCATAGGTGACGTTGCCATAATAAATCCCATAGACTCCGTACCCCCAAACGACGAGCAATCCGAGATCGGTCAGCAAAGTAATAACAGGAGAAAAGGCAGCCCAAAGTCGATTGACTCGATTGTTGGCTTCGAGCACGTGCTCGTTGCTTACTCGGAATCGATCGACTTCTCGATGCTCCTGCGCAAATGCCTTTACGACACGAATTCCTGGGATAGTATCAGCGAGTACGTTGACCATTTCAGCCCAAGCCGTACTACCACGTGCGAATCCCATCCGTATCCTGCTTTGGACTCGCGAAACCATCCAAGCGATGAACGGGAAAGGGAGCAATCCAACGAGGGCCAGCATCGGATTAATCATGAAAAGCATCACGGTCGTAACGGCGATCATGACAACATCAGTTATGAAATCCAAAACGTTTACCGATAAGAAATCGCAAATCCGCTGAGTGTCGCTGCTGATCCTGGATATCAGATCGCCTGTTCGCTTACCCCCAAAGTATTCCAGAGACAGCTTTTGCAAATGAGTGTAGGTGGCGTTCCGGAGGTCGGCACTGATCTGTTCACTCACCTTGGCGAGTACAAATGTCTTGGCCCAGCTCAACAACCAACTCAAGATGGCGAAAAAAAACATCCCGCCAAGATACCAAGGTACCTGTCGAAAGTTATTTCGAGTGACCGTGAGCACTTCGGCAGACGCGTTATCCGTGACAGCATGTTGATGAGGCGT
>JBEBHM010000928.1:0-3015 GCA_040080875.1 Pirellula sp. | reverse complement strand
GTTATCGGCCAAGTGATTTAGTTGTTTAACAGTCAGCCGTAGGCGTACTTTATCGGGAACATGTACGCCTGCGGCTGACGGTTAAACGATCAATGTGACGATCGGTACAAAATCAACGGCCCCTTAGCGTCCGGTTCGGTCCGAATTGCGTTCGACGTCTTGAAAATCACAGGCTTGAACTTTTTGCCTCGGCTCCAAATTTGCAAATCAATTATCGAATAGGATCAATAGTTATGGATCAAAATGTTAATGCCTCCGATGGTTCGAACGCAAATCGCGGACCGCATATCAATTGTTGGCCTCTCGTATTCGCTTCGGTCGTTGCGGGAGTAATTGGTGGATTGATTGTGGATCGTGTCGGAAACATTGGTAGCATGTCCGAGGAATTTGTAGATTTGCCCTTCGGGCCTAGCCCTGAGCAACTTCCTCGATACAAGGCTGAGTTTTCATCCATGTATTCGAATAACTATGCAACGCACTTATCTATTGTTGGCGCGATGTTGGGACTAACCATTGGACTCGTTGGAGCAGTTCGAAATCGAGTTGCTTCGCTGTTCGCTGCTTTTGTCTGTGGCGCGTTAGCGGGCGGTCTTGGCGGGTACTTACTAGGAAAAGGCACTGCCTATTGCGTAATGGAAACCAACGGAAGGGCATTCAATTTGTATGGAGTCAGTGTTGACCCATTCGTACAGGTGACTGCTTTGCAGTGTTTCGCTTGGGCCATGATTTGTTTCGGGATCGGCGTGGGATGGATGATTGCTATTTGGGGATTTGGTCGCATTAAAAATGCCGCAGAAGCTGGCGTGATCTGCGGACTTGTATCCGGAGTTGGATGTACGGTCGTGGCAGCTATTATGTTTAGTAACTCGAACGGATTCAATATTGTTCCGGAAAGCCAGATCGAGCGACTAGTATGGGGCGGAGTGGGTGGTCTAGGTGTCGGACTCGGTTTGACGTTCGCTATCATGAAAATCGCGAAACGCTCGGCCAAAGAGGCTCAAGCCGAATGATTTGAAACATCTGAGCCGACCGATAGACTAAACATTGTTTTCTATGGTTTGACGCCTTATTTGAGCCCGAGGCGCTAGCCGATCGATCTTAAAACTCGGCTACTCTAGGCACCCTTATTGTGCATTCCGAATCGCCCGAATCACTTAGCGCTGCTGCCTTCAAACGGTTCGTCTTAAGGCTTATTGCATTAATCGCACTCGTACTCTCTTCGGCAGCTCTTGCTGACTCCCTCTTCGAAGGATCTCCATTCTGCGGCTTTCAATCGGAATGCGATCAAGTTGTGTATTCTTCCTATGGAAATTTGGGAGGAATTCCATTGACCGTCATAGGCTGTATGTCCTTTGGATCATTCTTGTTGCTTACGTTAATTCCAAGCGCGCGTGCAGCAACGTGGATTAGACCTGCTGCAATATTGGCTGGAGTTTGCGGGCTTGGGTTGATTGGTGTGCAGTGGAGGATACTTGGACACTTTTGTCAGCTGTGTCTATTCGTTGACCTCACGGCAATAATGCTCGCCGTGGTTGAGTTTGCTCTTCCAGGTTCATCGGCGAAATGGAATCGCAGTTCTTATAGCCGTTGGCAGTGGTGGATTCTCGGCGGTGGTTTGATGACCATCGCTCCGCTATGGTATTCATGGACTCAGCCACCTCCGAAAGTTCCGCAGGAAGTTATGGCCTATCGTCAGCCTGGACGAATCAGCGTGGTGATAGTAACCGATTTTGACTGTCCGTACTGTCGCATAGCGCACCCAATTGTAGAGCGATTCCTTCAAGAAAACCGAAATACACTTCATGTCGTCAGATTGGCTTTTCCTGTTCAGGATCAACCTCAAGGTCAAATAGCCGCGAGAGCATTTTTTGCTGCCGCAGCACAGGGAAAAGATGTCGAGATGGCAGCTTCTTTGTTCGCGACAACAGAACTTACACCTGAATATTGTCGCCAACAGGCGGAACGCCTGGGACTCAACCTCGACGCATTTGATCGTGTGGTACAAGAATCCTCAACCGGGGAACATCTGGATAACATTCGGCAATGGGCTACATCCTCCGGGCAGAAAGGACTACCGTTGATTTGGATACAGAACGAAGTAATCGTCGGGATTCCGACGCCAGAAAAATTGATGGCGGCACTAAGACGAGCGTCAGATTGAAAACTACCGATTAAGGGGTGGCCTTCGAGTTTCCTCCTTTCAATCGGGCAGGGAGATTAGAGCGTTATCCGCGTTCGTACCGGAAATGGAGAAAAATTGGATATGCTCTACTTCGCCAAAATTGTAATTGCCCTCACGGTCTTTCTGACCGTTGCAGAGATGTCCAAACACTATCCCAAGTGGTCAGGGTTGCTGAGCGCCTTGCCCTGGATCACCGTGTTGGTGATTGTCTGCAGCCATCAGTTCGACCATGCGACACCAAAGGACATCGTCGGTTACCTTTGGGCGACGTTTTGGTTTATCCTGCCTACTCTATTGTTCGTCGCTTTGATGGCTGGGCTGCTCGGTCGCGGCGTTGGAGTTTACTTCGCGGTGCTCGCCTCGGTGTTGGCCACCGCCAGCGTCGGATCCCTCACCTCCTCGCGTGAGGTCCCGATCACTGGGGCAGAGGGCACCGGTGGCGTGGGCACGGTGACCGGGGAGATCGCGACGGTTTATCAGGCCATTACGGGCGTTGAGGCCACCGGAGCGGTGGGTACCCCGGGCGTGGATGTTACAATTGCACTTAGTTGTATTCTTTTATCATGTATGCCGGGGAATCTCGGATCGACCGGGGGCACCCCGGATCTCCCTGACTATCTCTACTTTCACCGCCCCTACGTTCGACAAGAGGGTCACTAAATGGCGCGTCGCAATGTTGATCACATCCAACTCCCCCAAGAACTGATCGATCTGATTCCACGTGAAATCAAACCTACGCTCGAACAACTCGAGACGATCGGGAAGGCGTTGGAAGACAAGAAGCGCGAGGCGGTGTCGGCCCGTACCGCGAGCGGGATCGAAGACACTTGGGC
>JBEBHM010000235.1:0-11322 GCA_040080875.1 Pirellula sp. | reverse complement strand
GAGATCTCCGTTCGCCACAATGCCAAACATTTAACACCCCAGCTCAGGCTCATCACAAAGCCATCGAATGATTTGAGACGAAAGTGAGACGGCCTCCAAGGCCGTTGGGGGTCTAAGAAAAGTTCGGGATGGTCGTATTTGCCTCAAAATTTGGCTATGCTGGAGCGTTGTTCGATTTCACTCCACGAGTCATACGAGAAGCAACATGAGATTGGCCACATTCCTTTTCGCGACCATTTTTTTCTTGAGCCAATTCGGATTGTTGCAGGCAGCGCGTCCCAATGTCTTGTTCATTGCCATCGATGATCAGAATGATTGGATTGGATGCATGGGGGGCCATCCGATGGCCAAGACGCCCAACATCGACAAGCTCGCGTCGCGTGGCACAGTGTTTCTCAATGCGCATTGCAATGCGCCGTTGTGCAATCCATCCCGTACCAGCTTGATGCTCGGAATACGACCGACGACGACCGGGATCTACGGGCTCGCACCGTGGTTTCGCACATTGCCTGAATGGCAAGACCGAGTGGCGTTGCCTCAGCATTTTAGCGCAAACGGTTATCGCACTTACGCTGCCGGCAAAATCTATCATGGAGGAGCAGGTGGCGGAAATGCGGGTCGAGCGCGTGCTGCCAACGCGACCGCCGCTTCCCCGAAAGAGTTTGATGTGGCTGGTCCAAACCCAGGCGTTGGAGTTCGTCCTGACAAGAAACTGGTGGGACAAACGCCCATGGGAAATAACCCGCTCGTCGACTGGGGAGTCTTTCCGCACCGAGACGAGGACAAAGGGGACTATCAAGTTGCCAGTTGGGCTATCGAACAAATCAAGAGTGCGCCCAAGGATCAGCCGTTCTTGATCGCCGCCGGTTTTTTTCTGCCACACGTTCCATGCTACGCGACACAGCCTTGGTTTGATCTCTATCCAGATGACGATAGCGTCTTGCCCACGGTGCTTGATACCGATCGGGACGACACACCACGTTTTTCATGGTATCTGCATTGGGAATTGCCCGAACCTCGGCTCAAGTGGATGAAAGAGAATCGGCAATGGCGCAATTTGGTTCGAAGCTATCTCGCGAGCACAAGTTTCGTCGACGCTCAAGTCGGGCGAGTCATCCAAGCGCTACAGGACGCTGGTCTTTCGGACAATACGATCGTCGTATTATGGGGTGATCATGGTTGGCATCTCGGTGAAAAGCTCATCACGGGCAAGAACACATTATGGGACAAAGGAACTCGTGTTCCATTGATTTGGGCGGGACCAGGTGTTGCGGCTGGTGGACGATGCATGCAGCCAGCGGAACTGATGGACATCTATCCGACGTTGGTCGAACTGTGCGGACTTCCCGCTCGACAAGACTTGGAGGGATTAAGTTTGGTCCCTCAAATAAAGGATGCGGGTACCAAGCGATCCCGTCCGGCGATTACCAGCCACAATCAAGGTAATCACGGGATTCGGAGCGAACGGTACCGATACATTCGCTATGCGGACGGGAGCGAAGAGTTCTACGACCACCAGTCCGACCCCAATGAGTGGTACAACTTGATTTCAAAACAGGAATTCGCGTCGGTCGTTGAGGAACATCGAAAGTGGCTTCCGTCCATTGACGTTCCGCCTGCCAAAAACAGTGCAAACCGAATATTGACTTATGACAAATCGACCGATGAAGTGGTGTGGGAAGGCAAGACCGTGAAACGTGGAGACGCGATTCCGCAGTAGTTCGTTGTCGCCGCGTCGACACAATGGAATTGGGCCGCCGAGAAGATTTTTTCGCTGTCAAAGCTTGCTTTAGGTCTATTTCGTCCTTTTTTCCAAATACCGGTAACAGTTCTGGCTGTCGATGGCATTTAGCAACAGGAACGAATACCATGTTTTTTGAGTCAGCGGTGGAACAAATGCACTTTCGTTTTGCCAGAACAATAGGCGGACTCGCCGATGTCCAATCAAACAGTATTTGAACAGGCGTCCGAAGAACTGCGTGGACTGGTCGCAAATCATTCTCGATCTGCCAGCGAATATTTGTTTGATTGTTTTCCCGAGATCCGGCGCGACCGTGAAACCACTCTCGAAATCATCTATTCGGAGTACGTGCTTCGCAAGGAAAGGGAGGATGGGGACGACGTTTCTGTCGAGGAGTTTTGCCACCGATTTCCAGACCTACACGACGATATCGTCAAGTTGTTTCAGGTCGACGAGGCCTTCCATTCGTTGGGAATGGAAGGATCTTCGGCTACAAAATTCCCGAGCGAACACGCCACTCCGTCCTTCGATTCGAGTTCATACGGTCATGAGACCAGTCAATCTGTCCCCATTGGCTACGTGGGTCGAGGTGGGATAGGAATGGTCTACGAGGCGGTCCAAGAACGACTTGGTCGAGTTGTCGCACTGAAGACCATAGTCTCATCGAAAGCCTCAACTCCGCGACGATAAGCCAATTTCGGAGGGAGGCTGAGCTTGCGTCCAACCTGCAACACCCGAATATCGCTCAGATTTACGAAGTCGGATCGCAGAGCCAAGTCCCCTACTACTCGATGGAGTTCGTGCCCGGTGGGAGTCTGGAAGATGCGGTTCGAGTTCGGCCTTTACGACCAGCCGTTGCTGCTTGTGTGATTGCTGTGCTTGCCAGGGCGGTCGATTATCAGGCATTCCGAAACCGAGATCTTTGGGCAAGCGAAATGCATAGCCGAGCATTGATTCGACTCGAACCGGAAAACCCATTGCACTGGGAGGGCTTGGGCATGGTGTATGCAAGTAAGAAAGAATGGACAAAGGCGAAAGTTAGCTTTGCCAAAGCAATTGAATTCCGGGAAGTTCCGCAAGCTCGAATGATGCTTTCGCCATGTCCACTCGCGACTGCGGATTCGGACTCGCTTCGGAATCATTGCAGCACACTGCTCGATTGGGCGTTAGAAAACCGAGACATACGCTACCTCAACAATGCCGTTTGGATTATGTCCATCTCGGGAGAATTGGGAATCGACCCATCGTCATTGATTCCTATCATGTTGGACTTGTGCGAGAAATCACCGGCGCCGATGCACATCAATACGCTTGCCCTGGTTTACTATCGCGCCCGTCAGTGGGATCTAGCCGCCGAAACCGCCACGACGTCCCTCAAGAAAGGGAACAAAGACCCCTTCGATTGGATCGTCTTAGCGATGTGCCGATGCCAATGTATATTGAATCGACATTACCCAAATGGCTCAAGCCGTTTCGTCATGCTTCGTGACTTGAACAGCGACCTGAACGCGTTGGTCGACTGGAGACGAAAAATCTCAAATCGCAAGTCCATTGGGTTTAACGATTCGATCAATGAGGCAAGCCATCAAGCCATCGAGTTGCCAGTCTTGCTGAAAGAGCTGACGGGACTCATGGAAGAAGTTCAGGCTGGGCCTCTCCTTTTTCAAAAGCTCTCGGCCGTTAAAGTCACCGAAACCGACTAATGCGCTCAGAATCGCGATAACTGGATTCTGTTGAGAAAAAATGGTTGTGATCGTTTATTCGGTACGATCCGCTTCACTGTCATCATTGATCTCGAAAACAAGAAAACAATTCTCGCGCCCATCCGGCGACTCGCTCGATCGTCGAGTAAGTTTTTCCAGCTGGTTTCTACTCCGTTCCTTGCGCTATACCAAGTCGCACCACTGCTAGGTCGCTATTAGAACATGAGTGCATTGATTTCCAATCCTGCAATTCGGAGTCTTTTGCGGGGAGTCTTGGTTTGGGCTCCTCTTTGGATTTCGACTACCTTTGTGTTTGGCGTGATGGGGCTCGGCTATGTCCTCCTTTTGAAAGAAGATACGTACCTTGCCTCCCAGGCTCTGTTGGTACGCGACGAAGCCACCGGTGCGGTGATGCGCCTGGGGCGGTTTCAAAGCCAAGCCGAAATGAAAGCAGCTCAGGAAACGATATTGGAAATGGCCAAAAGCCAACAGGTCGTGCGCGACGCGCTCCTGGCCATTGGCAAGCCGAGTGGCTGGTCCTCATGGCTGAGTTGGGGTGAGTATCCATCCAAAGAGCAGATCGAAAGCGTGGCCAAGTCGGACATTTCGGTTCATGCGCCCAAAGGGACGGAGTTTGGCGTCACGGAAGTAATCTATCTCGATGTGCGAGCTAACAACCAGGGCAAAGCGCAGGATTTGAGCAAGGCTCTCTGCGATTCGTTAGAATCCCGCATGCAACAAGTGCGGACGGCCCGCGCCGATGGTGTCGTCATGGAACTGACCAATGCTCGCGATTCTGCAAAACGCGAATTGGTTTCGTCCACGACTCGACTTCGCCAAATCGAAACAAGCGCCGGTTCAGACCTTACCGATTTGCGAGGCATGACCGATCCGGTTGCTGGGGCCTCTACTTTACGTACGTTGTTCGATCAAATACGCAACGAAATTCGGCAAGCGGAAGTCGCCAAACAATCCTTACTGTCGGATAAAGAAATGCTTCTCAAAGCAGCCGATGAACCTAGTTCCTTTATCGTCGCTCCAGGCAATCTGCTCAACTCGCAACCTGGCCTGAAAAGGCTTCGCGAGGGACTGGTCGATGCACAAATCGTAGGCTCACAGCTCTCCGGAAAATTCACCGACAGCCACCCATTGGTCAATGCCTCCCAGACCGCTCAATCAACGATTGCCAAACGGTTGGTTCAGGAACTCAAGGCTTCCATATCGGGCGTTGACTCGGAGATAGAACTTGTCGATGCCAAAATTCGACATCTCATGGCCGAACAAACGGGCGCCGAAGAACGACTTTCAACCCTTGCGGATAGCCGCTCGACATACGCAAATCTTCTATCTGAAGTGAAGTCCAAAGTTGCGATCCTCGAGGCTGCCGAACGAGAACTTGCAGAAGCTCAGGCTGCCCGCGATTCTTCTGTTTCGACCAGTCTATTAACCCGGCTAGATGCTCCGCTGGTCAGCGATCGTCCGATTGGTCCTGGTCGAACGACCATCACCGGTATGTGTACTATCGCCGGACTTATCTTCGGGCTTGGAATTGTGTTCATCGTCACGCCAATCGATATCGGGCCGGCGTTTGGTCGACGGTCGGCGGATCGATTCCGCAGTCGACGCGGGCAAGACGACGATTCCATCACTGCCCCCGACAAGCTCCAACCCACAACTCCAAACGATCCGGCCCAGTCGATTAGCACCAACGCGACGACGACAACGCCCACGTCAGGTCTTCAACATACCTTGTTGAATCTTCAATCCAGCACGGTATCTTCATCGTTGCAAAGCTCAAGGCCATCTGAGGACACATCGCCAGAGTTGCTGGATGCCTATCAACCACTTATCCAACCTCGACCTGCCAAAGTCGTGGCCGAACTGAAGTCCGATCTAAACGCTGTTTCCAATACCGCCGCTCCATCCACCACCACTGGTTCCGACAGCGATCCCGACAGCAATCGGAAAGTCGATCTTGCGTTCCAAGAACTCTCAAGATTGCGGACCCACAAGCCAGAGAGCCGTTCCGAAGAACTTTCCCTCCAAATGAAAGTCCAGGAACTCAAATTGTTTTTGTCGAGCCAGGGAATCCAGCCTATGGATATTGACTTGAAATTCAACTCACAGCAGCACCCACGGCTGAAACCGAGGCCATCGAGGTCGAACTAACGCTTTTTCACCCATAGGAACAGGTTGCTAGTACATCAGCCGGAACGCGCTAGAGTCCGGCTGCGTGAAGTTCGCGAACCACTTGGCCCTGCAGCTTGTCTCCTTGGATATGCAGGCAAAAAGAAGCATCCACCGCTCAGCTCATGACCGACAAACGGACCGTAAAACGATGCAGTTGTGCGCACAGGTCCAACAAACGCTATCGATGTTGATCGATGAAGTTTGCTGCGACTGCGCTGCAAGCGTATCGATCGGTCGTGTTATACCAGCTCCGCATGCTTCGCACTTGATGGTGTTCGTTCAAGTCGCCGATGCTGAGGATGAATCCGATTTGGAACGAGTCCGCCACTTGGTCGAATCGAAATCGGGCTACATGCGATCTGAAGTTGCTCAGTCTATTCACCGTCGCAAGGCGCCCAATCTTAGCTTCCTCTGTGTTCCCAATTCGTAATGGGTTTCCAACCCGACGATGCGCTTCGGACCAGACACATTGTGGGTACAATGAGAGAGACATACATACGCTCCCTCAACACCCGTCCTTGAAATGACTTCCCAAGTAACACAAGAGCATCGACGAAAAGCAGCCCGCGCGATTACCGTTTCGATCCTAACGGTGAGCGACACGCGAACTCTGGACGACGATCTGGGCGGCAAACTCATCGAGGAGCTGATCATCGCCGGCGGACACCACGTCTTAGCTCGTCGAATCGTTCCGGACGAAACAAATCAAATTCGGGAGCTTGCCCAGGAGATGATCGAAACTGCCGAGTGCGAAGCACTGCTTGTAACCGGCGGCACCGGGCTGGCCGCACGCGACTGCACACCCGAAGCCATCGAAGCTCTCTATGATGCATTTATTCCTGGCTATGGCGAGCTCTTTAGGATGCTATCGTATTCCGAGATTGGTTCGGCATCCATGTTGAGTCGTGCCAGCGGTGGACGCATAGGAAAGAAAGTGATCCTGACGATGCCCGGTTCCCCTGCCGGAGTTCGTTTGGCAATGGAGAAATTAATTGTGCCAGAGATCGCTCATTTGGTTCATCATGCGGGCAAATGACATGTACACACGCCAACCTATTCGACCTGCACGATTCAATTTGAATTTGCCCATGCAATTCCTTGAGCCCGAGGCGCTAGCCGAGCCACACCCCTGGAAATCGGCTATCGCCTCAGGCTCAGAAAGCTCCCGACTTATTTCAATCGTACCTGTCGAACTTATTCACGGTCTCATGGTCTTTGTTTTGTGTTTGGCTTCGCACGTTTGCCTTGCACAAGAGCAACCGAATGTTAAAACGACGGTTCCAAGTCAAGGTCCGCCGGACCCGCTGCAAGGAACCATGGTCCAATGGGAAGGCTGGTCATTCCGTTGGCAGTTTCGAGACGTCGAGGGATTGATTTTAACCGACGTTTACTTTCGTGAAAAAAAGGTTCTCAAATCCATTAGCTTGGCCGAGATTTACGTTCCGTACGCACCCGGTTGGCCTCGTCCCGAAGATTTCTCCTTGGGCGGTTTCGTATCCAATCCGATGCCGTTGCAACTTGGAAAAGACTGTACCACCACGGCGACCACATGCAGCGCATTCCGACGCGACGGAAGCAGCGTGACCAGCGGGAACGCCGACGTCATGATGCACGAGGAATCCACGGGATTCCTTTATGCGGGAACTCAAGGTCGGGCACCAGGCAAAATGCTCGTCCTCTGGACGATGGCTCATTTTCCTGGAACCGACGACGGTTATACCTACGTATTGCGATGGAAACTCAAGTCGGACGGCACGATTTGCCCTGAGATTGGCGCTACCGGCGGGTTGCAACATCTAGGTATCGGAGTGGATACAGGCCGCGGGCTCGTGGTCGGCAAAGACAGTCAGGGGGATGTCGTCTTCGCTCCCTCTCACGTCCATAATTACTACTTTCGAATCGACTTCGATATCGATGGAGAGGATGGAAATGTTGCAGAAGAGTTTAGCTACGTGCTAAATGAAAATGATCCGTTACAAGCCAAAGCGGTTTGGACTCCGTTTGACGTTGAGCGAGGCCGACCGAGGCGAGAAGATATATTTCGATCTTGGAGAGTCACGAATCCGAAATCGTTGAATGCTCAAGGTCGACCGCGCTCGTACCATTTGATCCCAGGCGGGAACGGTGCATGGAAGGACGGTCTACAAAATCCAATGCTCAAGGCAGACTTTTTTGTGACCAAGTACCATCGCGAAGAATATCCGTATACCAAGAATAATCCGCAAAAAATGCTGGAGTCCCTTTCGGATTACTTGAGCAATGAGGAGCCAGTCATGGGCGTCGATCTTGTCGCTTGGTACCGCATGTCGTTTGTGCATCACCCAAGATCGGAGGATTGGACGGCGCAACCCATCGTCTGGAACAGCTTTGAATTGATGCCCCGCGATTTCCTCGACTCAAGCCCCCTCACCGCAACCAAGTAGGGCGGTTGCTCCGCAACCGCCGTTGAACCACGTTACCCAACACCGCGTAATCCAACACGACGATCAATACCTAACCGTGCTTAACTGAGTGTCGTTGTCAATGCTGTTTCTCGCGACGGTCCGCGACAGCTTATCTTGAATCTCTGTCTTTGAAGTCTCTTCTCCTTGAAAGGTAATTGCCATGAAGTCCTCGTCGTTTCCCGTTCTAGCGACCTATTTGCGGCAGCCGGCTTGATGCTCTAGCATCGTGGCCACCAAAGCCGTCCAGCCCGTTTGATGACTGGCTCCCAATCCGCGGCCATTGTCACCATGAAAATATTCGTAGAACAGGACCAAGTCCTTCCAATTCGAGCTATTGGCATAACGCGGCTCGGAACCATGGCATGGCCGATTGCCCTGCGAGTCGCTTTTAAATACCGTCGTCAACCGTCGTTCAATCTCATCTGCGACTTGACGAAGATTCATCTTGATGCCTGATCCCGTCGGGCATTCGACTTGAAACGCTTCGCCGTAGAAATCATGGTATTGGCGGAGCGATTCGACGATCAAATAGTTCAAGGGAAACCAGACCGGACCGCGCCAGTTACTGTTCCCACCGAACATGCCGGTCGTGCTTTCGCCAGGATTGTAGCTGACCGATTCTCGTCCGCCTGCATGCTCGAAGATAAACGGATGTTCCTTGTGGTACAAGGACAGCGAACGAATCCCATAGGGAGACAGAAACTCCTTTTCGTCCAACATGTAGGCCAATAGTCTGCGCAACCTATCTGTCGACGGGATCGCCAGCAATCGCATCCCCATCGTCGAACCAGCCGGACAAAACTGTTCCATATAGGACATGTGTTGAGCCATTTGCGGTCGATTCTTGAGGAACCAGTTCATGCGACGACGGAAGCTCGGCAGTTTTTGCAGCGCGCTGTCGTACATGATCACGTTGGTACAAAGTGGAATCAATCCAACCAGCGATCGAACGCGCATGGCAGTGCTCTGGCCGTCTCGATAAAGATGATCGTAGTAGAACCCGTCGTTGTTCTCCCACAGACCGGTTCCATGGAGCGAATTCATGGCATCGGCAATCGCCACGTAGTGCTCAAAGAACTTGCTGGCCATGTCCGAGTAAGCTTGATTCTCTTCGGCCAACTCTAACGCCATCTGCAGCATGCAACCGCAGAAAAATGCCATCCAGGCGGTTGCATCCGCTTGATCCAATGTACCTCCGCCCGGCAGCGGTTTGCTGCGATCGAACACGCCGATATTGTCCAAGCCGAGGAACCCTCCGCTGAATACATGCTGCCCGCGAGTGTCTTTGCGATTCACCCACCAAGTGAAATTTAACAATAGTTTTTGGAATGTGCGTGCAAGAAACTCCTTGTCTCCGCTAAGTTTGTAAACATGCCAGCACGCCCACGCATGCACGGGCGGATTCACGTCTCCCAGCGCCCATTCATAGGCCGGGATCTGGCCGTTTGGATGCATGTACCACTCTCGCAAAAATAAGATGAGCTGGTTTTTTGCAAACTCGATATCGATGCGCGCCATCGGAATCATATGAAACGCCAAATCCCAGGCGGCATACCACGGGTATTCCCATTTGTCTGGCATCGAGATCACGTCGCGATTGAAGAGGTGTCCCCAATCGCTATTGCGCCCTGTGTCGCGTCCACGAGGAGCAGGTGGGCTATTCGGGTCTCCTTTGATCCAAGAATCAACGACGTAATAATAGAATTGCTTGGTCCAGAGGAGCCCAGCATAGGCTTGTCGCGATATGGCCGCTTCGTCGCGCGTTAGATTGGCCGGGATACACTCGGAATAGAACTCGTCTGCCTCCCGCTTTCGTATCTCGAACGTCTCGTCAAAGCCTTCGTCAATTCGCTTGTTACCAAAGATAGGTAGCATGATGGGCGTTTCGATTCCGGGCGTCGAATCGATGGCATCGGCATCGATTCCGGTCAGTCGACACCGAAAGACGACAGGTTCGCCGGGTTGAGCGATCGCGATGTAATGCGCCGCGCATTTGGTTCCAAAAGTCCGAGTCTCGGTCCCGTTGACCTCCCCCTCCACCACGCTCGCGTGAAAAGCATCCTTGAAAAATTTCCCCGACGTCGGAGCGCCCGGATGGCGGATGGGATTGGTTTCGTTTTCGGTGAACAGCCAATTCGGACGCTCGCCGTTGGAACCGCGATCCACTCGAAATTCAAAGTGGCCGAGAGTTTCATGGTCGCACAACACGACGCCGTTGGGCTCGGCATCGGACGTATGTAATCTCATCCGAGGTTTACTGGTGCAGCCTTCATGCTCACACCCCCAAATCCATGAGTTGTGAAACCAGAGTTGTGGCAACACATGAAGCACGGCTGGGGCGGTACCACGGTTGGTAACAGTCAACTTGATCAAGATGTCATCCGGCGCGTCCTTGGCGTACTCGATTTGACAATCAAAGTACGTATCACCCGCAAATGCCGCGGTGTCAAGCAAATCGAACTCGTTCTCAAATCGCGATCGGTGTCGATTGGCGTCTGCCAATTCTTCGTATGGATATCGCGATTGTGGATATTTGTACAACCCCTTCATGTACGAATGCGTCGGCGTGGAGTCCAAGTAGTAGTAACACTCCTTCACGTCCTCTCCGTGATTACCCTCGGGACCTGACAAACCGAATAGCCGTTCTTTTAAGATCGGGTCGCGGGTGTTCCAGTACGCGAACGAAAAGCAAAGTCGACCCTCACGGTCGCAGATCCCCAACAGACCGTCTTCTCCCCACCGATAGGCTCTCGACCTCGCATCATCATGCGATAGAAAGACCCAGGCCTCTTGATTTTCAGAATAGTCCTCGCGCACCGTACCCCACTGCCGCTCCGACAAATAGGCACCCCAACGTTGCCAATTTGCCTTGCGTTGCTTGGCCGATACCAACCGTTGGTGCTCCGCGGTACTTCGCATGGCATCCGACGCTGGAAAGCACATTGCAGGTGGGACGCGTTCTGAATTCATAGATCATTAGGCGAGGGTACAGGATCCGTTTACAAAAGCCGTGCTTGAGCTTATCGTTTCCTGCCCGATTTGTCTTTAGGCATCTTTTGGAAAGGCCCCTATAGGCCCTAACCGCACGACGATCGTGAAGCCTCATCATTTCCCACATCTTTTTGGTTTCGATCGTACTCCTACTCAATGAAATGGCCTCGTACTCCTACTCGAATCGACGGGCCGCATATGCAATGAATTTGTGTATGATTGTGTATGATTTTGGGTAACACAACTGGTTTGT
>JBEBHM010000927.1:0-3020 GCA_040080875.1 Pirellula sp. | reverse complement strand
CCTTGATCGAGGCGTAGCGCAGACGCACGATGTCGTCGGCCAAGAACGAGATGGTGAAGTTGCTCAGACCCATCGAGGTGAAGTTTTCCTCGACCTCGACGGTGCTTAGAATAGTTACGCCCAGTCGCGTCAGCGCGCCAATCATGCGGTACAGAGACTCACGGAAATCGGTGCGGAAGTCAGGGGCCAGCGCCATCTCGAAGCCGACCAGCGAATCGATGACCAGTCGCTTGCATCCAATCTCTTTGACCGCGCTGACGATTTCATGTACCGTTTCATCCACCGAGAGGTCCAGTGGCCTCAGGTATATGAGCCTGAGCGAGCCGTCTTTCAGATTCTTGTCAAGGTCGAAGCCGAATGAGGCTGCCCGCTGCATGAACTCGTTGGGAAGCTCTTCGAACATGGCCACAATTCCCGGCTCTCCGAGACCCAATCCCTCGGCGATGAACTGGATTCCGAGCACCGTTTTACCAGCGCCGGAGGGTCCGGCCACGAGCAGACTGTCCCCCTCGGGAATTCCGCCCCCCATGAGGGTATCGAGTTCGCGAACGCCGGTGGAAAGACGCCGCCGGCCCTTGACGTGCTCTGACTTATTATCGGTGAGGCCGAAGGTGCGAGGGAAGGTTTGCAGGCCATGCTCGGTGATGCGGAACGTGTGCAGGCCGGGCACGGACTCCTGGCCTCGCAGCTTCATGGCCTGCATCTTGCGCACGATCGAGTTGCGTTCCACGCTCTGGTAGAGCCACAACAGCCCGTCGGCAACGGTGAATACGGGGTTGTCGCGTAGCTCCCCTTCGACGTACTCGCCGATCAGAAACGTGGTGGCCTGCCAACTGGTCAGGTTAAGCGCCAACCGTTGGACGAACCCCTGAAGCTCCACTTCGTTCGTGTTGCTGCCCTGCGCCTTGCGAACCACCGTACGGAATGAGTCCACCACGACGAATCCCGGCTGAGACGCTTCGACCTCCTTGACGATGGAATCCAGAACCGCGCCGAGATCCTGGTCCAGGACGACTTGACTGAGGTTGATAAAGCGGATCGCTCCGCCCAACTTAGCACGGTCAAAGAACGAGTACTGTTGTTGGTACCGTAGCATCTTGATGGCTGGCTCCCCCAGCACGGTGAAGTATAGTGCCGGTCGCTCCGGGGTGGCGTTAGCGAACATGATCTGATGCGCTAGCGTGGTCTTTCCGCATCCAGGAGCGCCAGCGAGGATGTTGAAAGAGAACTCGGGAAGGCCGCCGCCAAGGATTTCATCTAGGCCTGGCACACCGGTAGGCAATTGTCGAATGATCACTCGATCCTTGCCGGGTCCTTCTCGCTGAGTTTTTCCGTTGACACTCATCTATCTAACTCCGTGGTTGACTGCGATTGGTCCAGTGAAGTATCGGGCCAAGCCTCGCGGATTAACGTCCGCATGAGGGGTTCGCCAATAAAGGTGACTAGCAGTTCGAGCAAGTTGGCTGTTATCGCGGCTCCGGCGTCCGCTAATGAGTCAGCCGGCACCTCCTCAAATCCTTGCAAGCTACCGTCCAACCCCAATTGGACCAATTGTAACGAAGGCACCTCTGCGCGCGCCAGAACCAACGCACGTCGTTGGAGCGATGTGAAGCCGTCGACACCAGCAAATCTTATCAGGGAAATTCGCAGCCTATCACTCACCAACACCGCTCCCTGCACATCGTGATCGGACACGAGTAAGCTTGCAGCGAGCAACCGCCGAGCTAAGTCTCGAGTTGATGGGGAAGGCGATTCCATGCGAATGAGTCTATCATAGTTGGCGTCCGATAGTACAAATATATCGGCGACTGATCGGCTAAATTATTTTGCGTACGATCGCATGCAATCCAACGTCATCGCATGAAAAATCAAATGTTTTTCAAGACTTGCTCGAGGAAATCACTGCCAAACAGCACTCTAATCGGTTGAACGTGTTTCATGCTGTCAAGATTGTGATCGCAGCCAAAGTTGGCTGCGGCGCTTTGAAAGGACAGCGCGTTCTCTTACTAAGACGCCCTGTCCTAAATAAGTTTCGCACTAGTAAGTCAGCTATTTCACAACTGGCTTGAGACTCGTGGTGGTAGTAGTACCATTTTGGAAGTAAACATCTGCGGGAAAGTCATATGGTTTTCCAATCATGTCTGTCCACATGGTGCTCTGTTCTGGGGTGAGCGTGGAATTGATTCGGTTTCGCCACTCATTGCGAGCGTCCCTCCACCTGCTAGCTACTCCATTGCGATCATTCGCAAGATCACGCTGCCAAGTGTTCATCTGCTGATTCCATTCGTTTTGATATTTGTTAAACGTCTGACGTTGCTCGTCGTTCAGCTTCAATTGCTGTTGAACGGTGGGATCATTAAAGGCTCCGTAGCCTCGGTACTGCCAGTCCATTTGGTTGTATCGCCTTCGAGCCGCCTTATCAGAAAAGACCCCATCAACCGACTTCGAAAAGTCCTGATTGAATGATCCGCTCAGCTCTAGTTGTCGTTGCATACGTAGATCGTCAGCCAAACTCTTATCCAGACCAGTGAGGCCTTGGTTGTAGCGATTCCACGATTGCGTATATCCTTTATTCAACTGATTGAATTGCTCGTCGTTCAATTGAAGCTGCTGACGAACCGTCGGATTTCCAAACCATGGCGTTTGATGAATGCCTACATAAAAACCGCTGTTGGCATTAACGCTTGCATTCGTCCCCTGGGCTCGCTGAATTGGATTCGCCTGCGCCTGCACCGGTTGCGAAGACGTGCCTACAAGGCTCAATACTCCAACAATGCCGAATGTCTTAAGTAGTCTCATTTTCGATTTCCCTCTGTCCGATTTTTTCACAAAATATACGGCTTCCTCTATCACATAGAGGTCATTGAAGGAGTAGCAAGGCAAATGATGTGCCGGATGCAACTCTAATTGACAAATCGCATCTGGACATCGATTTATTTCGCTAAACGGGAGGAAATAATTAGGAGTTAGCACACCGGGCGATAGGTACGTTACGATTTATGATCGCGCACCTACTAACC
>JBEBHM010000926.1:0-3021 GCA_040080875.1 Pirellula sp. | reverse complement strand
TCGGGAGACATACCCGTTGCGAATGTCGAGAGTTGGACCGACTTTCGCAATCGCGTCGAGATGGCTGTCGCACAAATACAACATAAGGCTTCCAAGGGTTGCCGTGTAGCCATTGTCACTTCGGGTGGCTTCATTGGCACCGCAACACAGATGTCTCTGGCAGCGCCAGCTCGGAGCGCTCTTGAGTTGAATTGGCGGATCCGCAATTGTTCTCTGACCGAATTCATATTCACGAAGGAGCGACTGACGCTCGACAGCTTTAATGCAGTCCCGCATCTCCCCGATCCGACACATTGGACTTACCGATAAAGTGGACTCGTAGGTCGCTCCGGCCATCCCAGCGGCGGATGATCGCATCACACAATGAATAATCAAAAAAACATGCCAACCGATTTCAACGCGACCATTCCTGTTCGGCAAGGCGAAGAACTACCGTTGGATCGACTCGAAACCTATCTAAAGAAACATCTACCGGATACCAAAGGAGTATTGTCGGTGGAGCAATTCTCACACGGCCATTCGAATCTTACTTATCTCGTGCGCCTAGGAGAATTCGAACTCGTATTGCGCCGGCCCCCTTTTGGCAATCAGGTTAAATCTGCACATGATATGGGACGCGAGTATCAGGTTCTTTCCAAGTTGCATTTCGTCTATGCACCTGCTCCTCGCCCATACCTTTTTTGCGACGACGCAAGCGTTCTTGGAGATCCCTTCTACGTGATGGAACGACGTCATGGAGTCATTTTGAGAAAACAGCTTCCGCCCGGGCTCGCTTTCGACAGGACTATCGCTAAGGGTTTATCAGAAGCGGCGATCGATAATCTGGTCGTCCTCCATTCAATAGATTACAAAATCGCTGGCTTAAGTGATCTTGGAAAGCCCCAGGGATACACAGAACGGCAAGTCACCGGATGGTCCAAACGCTATGCACAGTCAATGACGGATTCCATTCCAGGTATGGATCGAATCGCACGGTGGCTAATAGAACATGTTCCAGAAGAGGGAAAACCAACAGTAATCCACAACGATTACAAATACGACAATCTAATGCTTGATCCCGATGACTTGACGCGGATCGTGGCGGTATTGGATTGGGAGATGGCGACCATTGGCGACCCGCTGATGGATCTCGGGACTATGCTGGGCTATTGGGTGGAAGCCAATGATCCAGCGGAATTGCAAGCGACGGCAGTTGGCCTGACCGCCTTGCCTGGAAATCTTACACGGCGAGAATTGATCGAGCGCTACCAGGCCAAGAGCGGGCGCGAGGTAACCGATGCGGTGTTCTATTATTGTTTCGGCGTATTTAAGATCGCCGTGATCCTGCAACAGATCTATGCACGCTATGTTCGCGGTCACACCCACGACCCTCGTTTTGCACAACTCAATGACGTCGTCGCCATCATGTGCCAACAGGCCATGACAACCATCCAAAAAGGTGAATTGAAGTAATGAGCGTTCTATCGATCAACTTTAATTCCAATCGAACTGGAAAAATGCATATCTTGAGAATGAACACCGACGGAACCGAACAGACTCAAATTGCTAGTCCGATATCCCATCACACAACAAGAAATCTTTACTTGCCTTCTCCCGATTACGACGAGGTGCATTTGGCGCATTTCAGGGATCGATCGCTCCGGCGTGTCAAACCGGGTTGCAATTCAATAGGAAATCCAAGTCGCTGAGGTCTGACTCGATCGACTATATTGAGTAGGCTGGTTTGAGTTAGCGCTCCTTTTTCCGGATCCAACGTAGCGATGTCACTACCTATCCGTAAGTTACATAGACTGCAGGAGAGAGCGAGATTGTTCGCACCCTTTGCCCTCCATGTTTCTCCGCTATGATGTGATCGACTTGATGCGAGCTAGCCGCGAGGTCTTGTGGAAAAAGACAATACTCGCATCGATCTCTTGCGCGATCGATTACAAGACGTCGTAACTCCGCAGATGGCCTGCTGCTCACGATGGCTGGCTCTGCAAAACTCTGGCTTTGAGCAAACGGATGACATGCTCAAACTGCTCATAGGTTTCAAGCTCGGACGTCCCTACTTCGTTCAAAGTCCCTTCGCGGTTTTTTTCCAACAACACATCGAGACGTTCTTGGGAACTTTCAGAACGGATCGCCATGCTTGAGTCATGTGTGTCATTGTGCCCTATGTCGTGCATAGTCCGCACAGCGCATACACTCGATATTCGACACACGGATGAATAGCTACTCAGTCTTTCGACGGGATTCGAGCTTTGTGGCGGATGTTTCCGTTAGCACCAAGCGTTCGGTACGGTAGATGCTGATATTTAACCGGCACGAAAGTCTT
This sequence comes from Pirellula sp., assembly GCA_040080875.1. Lineage (GTDB taxonomy): Bacteria > Planctomycetota > Planctomycetia > Pirellulales > Pirellulaceae > JBKCUI01. The sequence continues at coordinate 704 of JBEBHM010000926.1, read as the reverse complement.
AGTGAACATCATGGTAGAGGCATGGGATGTTAGATAAACCAGTGCCGCCTAAAAAAGATCCAGCCGAACAAAGCTATCTGCGATACTTCTACCGAGACTGGCACCCAACGCGAATCGGAAGAATTTGGAGCAGGGCGTTTGCATGGGTAACGGGACTTGGTCTGATGCCACGAATCCTACTTACATTGCAAGTGCCAGACAGAAACACCGGTCACCTCCACGAAACCATCCTCGTCGTCGCCAATTACCAAGGTCAACGTTATCTTGTCTCGATGCTTGGCAATGGCTCGGAGTGGGTGCTCAATGTGCGAGCGTCAGGTGGAAAGGCGATGATCAAATGCGGTCAGACTCAGCCGGTTATGCTCACCGAGATTCCGGCAAAGGAGCGCGCACCGATCCTAAAGTGCTGGTGCCAGGTTGCGACGAGTGGGCGCAAGCACCTCCCGGTCTCACACCAAGCGCCCGTTGCCGACTTCGAAGCGATCGCAGACGACTACCCGGTATTTCGGATCGATAATTGTTTGTTGCTCACCAATGGGCTCCAGCCGGCGCTCGAAGCGGGCGGCGGCTGAAAGGTGACACTTTGGATCGACGGCCAAGGATTAATTCGCAAGGTCACCCCGGCGTAAAAACGACAACAAATCGTCCCTTCAACTCACTACGGCAACCCAATCCAGAGCGAAATGGGACGATCTATGCTATAG
>JBEBHM010000925.1:0-3033 GCA_040080875.1 Pirellula sp. | reverse complement strand
GACTAAGTCTTTCGAGAGGCGAGTCGGAGGATGATTTGATAGGAAACTCGGGTGCAACTATTTGTTTATTTTTTTCTTTGGATACGTGTTTATCTGTTTCGCTGGATACCGGGGGTTCTGCGTCGAGGGACTTGGCAGACGCCCGAACGACTGCGGAGAATGGCAATACGACCGGGCCTTCGAAAATGTCATCCACTTTTGACGCAGCTTGTTGAGGGATGGGGATAGAGGGTGTGGGCTGTGCACGGTACCATCCGATTTTGTGCGCCAAAACGGGGTTGGACTGAGAGATGGCGTTCGCCCAAATGTTCTTCTGCGATTCGGGCAATCCGCCAAGGATGGCTTGAAGTCGGGAAAGGCCTTCGCCTGAGAGCTGATGCTGAGGCTCGTACTTGCTAAGCTTGCGCTCCAATTCCATTTCGATGTCTTTTAGGATCGCAGGATCTGTTAAACCCAAGTGTGGCACGGCAGCCAGAGTCGCTCCTGCCACTTGAATCGGAAGCAGTTGAACCAAGGCGGTCGCCCTTTCGACCGAGACTTGGTTGAGCACGGTGGCAATGACAATGGGACGTTCGCCTTGAAGGATCTCTGCGAGGGTTTCGTCAGGCATGTAATGCCAACTCGGCGTGACGCCTGAGATGCTTTCGGTACGTGGCGGAGTGTTTTGCGGATTTGCGTGTTGCGGTACATTGCGGCTGAACTCAACTTCATCCACTTGATTTCGGCTTGCCTGCAGCAGCTCGGACGCAGGGGACGGTGTTTCTACGTTGGTTGTGGAATTGGCTGAGGAATTCGAGCGATGATTTGACCTCGCCAAGGTCGAGGAGAGCCCCAAAGGTCCAAATAGATTTTGAACCGAGTCGAACGCCGCGCTACGTTCCTGTGGGCTAATCACCCCCAAATTGACCATCGCCTGCCGAATCAACTTGCTCTGCGTCGTCGGCAATTGACCGAGCAGGCTACGTGAGGTAGCTGCGTCGAGGCTTTGGAGCACGATTGCAACGTGCCGAATACGTTGATCGGAACCGTTAGACATAGAATGGTGAATTGGGCAGTTGCGGCAATCCGGGGCGAGATACCGAGGTAATAGCGTTTTGTGCGGATTTGCGTCTAGAGCGGAATTTCTTGGCATTAGGGGTTTCGAACTGGTATTCCGGGGCCGTATGCTATGCGAGCATTGAGTATTGTTCCGTCTGCTAGCTTTTTTTAATCATGTCCAAGAATTCCAAGATCTCTGTCGTCGAATCAGAGACAGAAAAATTTCCCTTTGTTTACCGGTCGCCTCTCAAATTCGCTGGACGCGTGGTCAAGGATGTGACCGTGTTTCGCACCACGCTGGCTATCGAGGACAAGGCGAAAAAGAAAACCGCTTACGGTATGGGCGAGATGACCATGGGAACGGCTTGGGCTTGGCCAAGCAAGACGCTTTCCCCCGATCAAGTCCTCCGCACCATCATTGGGCTGGCCGAACGAATCGCTAAGTCTGCGACCTCGCTTGAGCCAGCCGGGCACCCAATTGCGCTCGCAGCCGAATTGAAAGTCATCGCAAAACAGCATGCAACCGAGATAGCTGACGCGATGAAACTAACCGAGCCGATCCCGGACCTTGCGATTGCTCTTGCCTTGTCCAGCACCGACATCGCCTTGCACGATGCATTTGGTCGTCTCCACAATACAAACTGTTTTAACTTGCTTACGCCGGAAATTTTGGGCTCAGACTTGTCCACTTGGTTGGGTGAAGAATTCGTTGGCAAGCATCTATCGGAAACGGTATTGTCCAAGCCGACGCCGACTCTGAACTTGTATCACTTAGTAGGCTCATTGGACCCACTGTCGGGAGATGACCTCAGTCGGAGGATTGGGGATGGGCTTCCAGAAACGCTTGAGGAGTGGATCCAAAAACAACAGCTCTCGCACCTTAAAGTAAAAATCACGGGGCAAGACCTGGATGCGGATGTTGGGCGAGTCTTTGAAATCGATCGCATCGCGATGCGAACTGCCCCTACGCGAGCGTGGTCCTATTCCATCGACTTTAACGAAGCCTGCGAGAATGAAGACTATGTCATCGATTTTCTGGAAAGACTTGATCGATTGTCCAAAGACTCGACAAGCAAACTTCATTACATCGAGCAACCTATGCATCGCGACCTGAGAGCTCGCAAGGAGGTCACGATGCACCGCGTGAGTCGACTCAAACCTGTGGTGATCGATGAGTCGTTGACCGATTTGGATTCGATCAAGTTTGCGAAACAACAGGGCTACTCTGGCATTGCGATCAAGGCTTGCAAGGGGATTAGCGATTCGATCTTGTTCTCGGCCGCAGCCAAGCATTACGGCATGAAGATCTATGTCCAAGACTTGACATGTGTGGGTGCTTCTTTTTTAACATCCGCCTCGTTGGCATCTCGCATCTCGGGAGTAATCGCAGTGGAGGGCAACGGACGCCAGTATTGCCCAGCTGGAAACAAAGACTGGGAGTCTCTCTATCGGCCAATGTTCCACATTCTCGGGGGCGTGGTTCCAACGGAGTTGCTGGGCGGAATCGGTTTGGGTTTTGCTTGGCCCCGCAACATGCTGTCCAAAAAATACGCCAGCCTCGCCACCTAGAGTAAAACGATTGTCCCAATCGTTTCCTGGCTAACTAAACACCGGTCCCAACAAGCAACGCACGCAACCACGTAAAACGATTGTCCTCAATCGTTTCCGGAGGCAATTGGGACAATTGCTCTACACTTGCTTGCGGCCCATCTTGGAAGGGACCAAGCAAAGCATCCGTGATACGACCCGTGGCAACCCGATTGGATCGTGAAAAAGTATTTTGAAGCAAGTCCGACCGGAAACCAATAATCTCAGCATATGTAGAAGCGTCGCTCCGCGACGCGATTGGGTCTTGGGACGCGATTGGATTCGGGGTGACGAGTGGACGCGTGGAGATTCGGGTGGAGCGATTTGATTCGGTTGGATTTGCCTGGACGCATCTGAGACGGGAGTCAGCGCGAGACGGGGATGCGCGTCGCGGAGCGACGCTTCCAC
>JBEBHM010000234.1:0-11406 GCA_040080875.1 Pirellula sp. | reverse complement strand
ACTGCTTGTTGTGATTGCAATTATTGGCATTTTGGTGGGACTATTGTTGCCAGCGGTCCAAGCGGCCCGCGAGGCCGCTCGCCGGATGCAATGCAGCAATAATCTTAAGCAAATCGGTTTGGCTATCCACAATTACGAGAGCGCGTACAAGTACCTATTGAATCGTCGCGGCGGGACAGCTGCACTGGTCAATCCGATCACTCGCAACCTTGGCAATTACGAGAGACTGAGTGCTTTCGTCCCGATGCTCCCGTTTATTGAGCAAACAGCGCTGATGACCCGCATTAGCGCCGGGGAGACAGTCAATGGTTTCGTGTTTGCACCTGGAGGACCGGCAGCTTGGTACCCGAGAATTGACGGTGAACAGCCGACGTACTTCCCCTGGACCGTATCGATCCCCGCGTATCAGTGCCCTTCCGATTCGCCCATCCCAACTCGGTGGGGACAACACGGTACCAACTCCTATGCCGTAAGCCTGGGAGATACGGTCAACGACGCGAACGCAGGCCGAGCTCAAATGCGAGGGCCGTTTGCTTCAAATCTCTACAAGAGGATGGGTGCTCTGGCCGACGGGACGAGCAATACCATCGCTTTTAGCGAGCGAACCGCTCACAACGCGAACAATGACAACGGAGTTGTTTTCACGTCTACTGGCTCCGAGGATATTCGCCGGTTTACCGCTCAAGTTGACAATGTTCGAAACAGACCTAGCGATTGTAGAGCAATCGTAATTGGCAACAGATTTGCGCCTGGACGACCTCTCAAAGGCAGGTTCGGCATTCTATGGACAGATGGCCAGGTAGAACGTACCGGTTTCAACACGGTTTTACCTCCGAATAGCCCCTCCTGTCACAACGATGCCAATACCGCAGCGGACTCCAACGGTGGCGTTTTCTCAGCAGCCAGTTTTCATACGGGGGGTGTCAACGCCGTCTTTATGGATGGCTCTGTCAGGTTCATCCCAAGCTCCATCGACGCAGGAAATTCGTCGGCTGCTCCGGTGACTTCGGGACAAAGCCCATACGGTGTGTGGGGTGCCCTCGGGACCCTCGACGGCGGTGAAGTTGCCGCTATTCCCGACTGATTATGCGTACCTCGTAAACTCGTGTTTTGGTTTCTGCATTGGGTTTCGCTAGAGCTTCACGCCCTCTCTAGCGAATCCACTGCAGCCAAACTGAATCTAAGGTTTTCATTGTTCGAAAACTCTTTCTTGGATGTGTCCGATCTAAACTCTTGGATGACTATGTCAAAGCTACATTTGGTATTGTTGGGAATGCTTTGTGCGGTATGCGGTTGTGGCGGAACTCCGGATGGTCAAAGACCGACATCGCCGGTAGAGGTTACGGTGACTCACCTCGGGAAACCTGTGGAAGGGGCTACGGTCACGTTCATTACGGTGGACCAACCAATGGCCTCCAATGGAATTACCGATTCCAAAGGCGTAACCTATTTGTCCACTTATGGACCCAAAGATGGTGCCGTTATTGGCAGCAATCTGGTTACCATATCTAAAACAGAAATCGACAAGAGTGTTAAGACAAAAACGATCGACCCCGCGCAAGCGGACACTGTTGGTTATACACCTTTGACTCCTCTCAAAAGTCTACTTCCAAGCAAATACTCCATGCCGGGCACATCGGGGCTCAAGGCGGACGTGAAAAGTGGCGGCAACAAATTCACTTTCGATCTAACAAATTAGTGCCTTCGAAACGCCTGGATACTATATTTTGTTTTAGATCGTTGCTTGCGCAGCACGGTGGTTGCACTCCGCGAGCGACACATCACATTCTTTCTTGAAACATTTGAAATAATAGGTGCGGCAATGAATCTTCTTCGACGACGGAACGACGGCTTTACGCTTGTGGAACTGTTGGTGGTTATCGCAATTATCGGGATTCTGGTTGGACTACTGTTGCCTGCAGTACAAGCAGCCAGGGAGGCCGCTAGACGCATGCAATGTAGCAACAACCTCAAGCAGATGGCATTGGCAATGCACAATTACGAAAGTGCATTTCGACGAATTCCACCCTTCGCAGTCCAAGATGCCGACAACCGTTGGGCCTGGTCTGCCATGATTCTTCCGTTTATCGAACAGCAAGCGATTTACGAGAAATTGGGAGTGTCTAGAACCTCGGTGATGACAACGCTAACAACACCCGGCTTGCCAGCCGACATTCGTGAAATCCTGCAGTCCACCATACCGGCTTACAAATGCCCAACCGATGCAGGTGGCAAAACGAATGTGAATTTCCAGAATGTGACAAATCAGTATGGCGCTGCGAGCTATGGCATGAGCCTTGGTGTTGGTCGCGATCGCCCGGAGGAATTACCGTCAGGGAAATTTGGAGCGATCACCGATGGATTGAGCAATACGTTTATGTTCGGCGAAAAGGTTTTAGCCGAGACCCCCGCACGGTTACGATCGGTCGGGGCCATTTGGGTGGGACGAATCAATTCTTCTGCTGCGAACGGAATCACAGGTCGCTTTCCCCCCAACACACCTTACACAGGATCCTGGCCGTGTTGCAACAATGACCCGGATGCAAAACGTGGCAATGCAATTGGGCTTCACCCTGGAGGTGTACAATTTGCATTTTGTGATGGTTCGGTCAGCTTTATTTCGAATGGAATAGAATCCAGTCCTGTCACTGGAAACAATTGGAACACGATGACGCCGGTCATCAATGACTTCGCCTTTCGGAAGATGTATTTTCCGGCAGACGGCTTTGTTCTCTCTGGTGACCGATAATTCGATTTCAACCTAATGGGGGCAGGCGATGTCGCTCGCGAAAAACAAGCGCCTAGGGAGCTGTCTCAGCATCCCGCTTATGTGCATGCTGATGGTCTGCACGTCGTGCACGAACAACCATGGGCGTCAAGCCGCTTCGGGGAAAGTCACCTTCGATGGACAACCCATCGACAAAGGCTCGATCATGTTTCTACCTATAGGCGGTGAGTCGATCAAAACGGGGGGGCCGATAATTGACGGCAAGTTTGACATACCGGCCGAGAAAGGCCCGGTTTCGGGAAAGCACCGAGTTCTCTGTTTTTGGGAAAAAGACACCGGCAAAACATATGTGGACCGAGATTCCGGTGACGTATACCCTGTTCGCAAAGAGGGCCTGCCAAGCGTTTACCAATCTGAAAACTCCCCCTTGGAAGTTGAGTTTTCGCCACGGCAAAAGACCTACGATTTCGAACTCAAATCACAAGCGGGAAAGTGATCCGCGTGCGGCCCCCTTAGAGATGTTTGCGAGGACGCTTTTCTGCAAACGCAGATAGCCCCTCTGTTGCCGCCGTCGTACTGCAAGCCGTGGCCATGGCTGCGGCCCCGCTCGCTAGGTGCATCAGGAGCGATTCGCCTATCATCTCATTCAGCAATCGCTTCGACATCTGGACCGACTCCGCTGCCCCCTCCGCGATTTTCGTTGCCTGATCGTGCGACTTGGCCCACGTCAACTCGGACGATACGACATGATGAACGAGTCCAACGCGGTGGGCTTCGGTCGTATCAAATACTTCGGCTCCCAAAAGCAACCTTGCAGCCACACCTCCTCCACAGCGAAAGGCCATCAACGGAGCAACCAGTCCCGAGATGAGTCCGTGCTTGGGAGCTGGCAATTGAAACGAAGAACGCGGACTCGACACAACGAGGTCACAAGCCAAAACGATCGCGAGCCCAGCTCCAAACACTGCTCCATCCACACATGCGATGATCGGCTTGGGAAATCGCAACATGACCTCGATCAATTCCTGAAGCTCCGACGCGACGTCCTGCCATTGTTCCAAGGGTTCATTTTCCTTGGCGATCTCGTTCCATTGTTTCAAATCAACTCCGGAACAAAAAACGGGACCGGAACCCGTCAAGATAACCGCCCTCACCAACGGCTCGCGGTGAAAATCCGAAAAGGCTTCGAGCAAGTTTCCGACCATCTCGCGCGACAAAGCATTGCGAGATGCCGGATGGTCGAGGATGATCGTACCACTTGGAACTTGTTTGCGAGTCTTAATCATCGAACGCCCGTTATACCGCCGACTCGGACGGGATTTGATACGGCGCACGGTAATCGCGAGAGATCATTTCGTTGGCCTTCGTGTTACCTTGGAAAGTCTCCGTCACCGGATCAAAGTCCAAGCGTGGGCCGACCAAAGTTCGGAAATTTTCGACCCCGTTGTCTTTCAAATGCGATACGGTTCGATCCCAAAGCTCCGTCATGTTCTCCGGTCCCTTCACATCCATGAGTTTTGCAGGAACATCCGACGCTTGAACGTCGGTTCCGAGCCTGAGGGAGATGTTGGCCAAGTGACAAAGGGCACTGGAGTAATGCCCCTCTTCGGCTTCTGCATTGAGTATCTTGTGGTCACGCTTGCGAACGGCGTCCTGGAAGTTTTGATAATGATACCTGTCATTGCCGCCATTGAACTGCTTGATTACGTTGCCTTCCTTGTCAAAGGCCGTGCCGCTTTCATAAGTGGTCATGACCATGTATCCTTGAGTACCCTCGACAATGATGCCAACCTTCACGTCTTTATGCGGAGCGGTTTCCAAGCCTCTCACTTCGAAGATCAGTTGACGCTTGCCATAGTCATGAACCACGAGCTGCGTGTTGGCCGTCTCACCCGCATCTTCGTACCCGAATCGACCACCTAACGAGAAGGTGCGTTCGCACAGTCGGTTCTCGTTCAGCGCCCATCGGCACAGATCCATTTGATGGATACCTTGATTGCCAAGGTCGCCGTTCCCATACGCCCATTGCCAGTGCCAATCGTAATGAAACTTTGGTCGGGTCACTGGTAGGATGGGTGCCGGGCCAGACCATAGGTCGTAATCGACACTTGCGGGTACGCTGTAAGTGCCCTTGGGACCTATGGATTGGCGACGTTTGTAACACAGTCCTCGCGAGATGGTGACTTCGCCAATTCCACCCGCGTGAACGAACGCCATCGCATCGCGCATGCCTGGATTGGATCGGCTCTGAGTCCCGGTTTGGACGATGCGATTATGCTTGCGTGCCGTTTGAACAAGGCGGCGCCCCTCGAGCACATTGTGCGATATGGGCTTCTCAACATAAACGTCTTTGCCAGCTTGAACGGCCCAAATCGCCGCCAGCGAATGCCAGTGATTTGGAGTCGCGATACTGACCGCATCAATCGACTTGTCATCCAACACTCTGCGAAGATCTTTTACCCAAACCGGCGCCTGACCGTTTTGTTTTTCTCCGGCTTTTTCGCACATCCGCTGACCATTAGCCTCGTCGCAGTCGCATATTTGAGTTACCTGTGTGCCTGGTTTGCCCGCGAAGCCATCGACGTGCGAACCACCTCGGCCGCCAGCACCGATGACTGCCACGCGAATCGTGTCGTTTGGACCAACCTTAGGAGATTTTCCGTCATCCTGTGGCTCGGCGGCGCCCGCATAACGAGCTTGAGCAGCCATGGCAGCTGCGGTCGCTAAAAGAGATTGCTCAAGAAACAAGCGGCGATTGGATTGAGTCATGTTTTGCTTCTCACTAAGAAAAAACGGGAACGCAAGCATACGCATTGCGACTCAGGGATGGGATTGAAAGGGGCGGGAATCCACGAACGGAACTATCACTTTACTCGATTGATGGAACCAAGCGACACAATGGGCTAGAAATTTAGCGGCTAGTGCGTCTTCAAGGCTAACATTTGGGGTAGTGGAGGTTGTGAAACCTCCCAGATCGCAGGGATCTTTAACAAGATCCCCTATCCCTCAACCCCAAAAATACGGATTGAAGACGAACTAGTCTATGCTCGGTCTTTCTTAGCGGGGGCAACCGACCTCGCGATCGCGGTTGCGACGATGATCACAAAACATGTGACCAGAAAAACGATCGCGAAACTGCAGAGTCCTCCTTGAAGCATCTTGGACAAGTTGTTTGTTTTTCGGCCATCCAAAAAGGCGGGCCAAAATCGTCCTGAAACCATCTGGGCTGCCGCAGTAAAGGTTGTGGATACGATAAAAATCAACGGTAGGCCGGTTACCCATGCATATTTTCCACGACCGCTTTGGACGATCCAAGCCGTGACGACGCAAAGCGCAATTCCAGCCAACAACTGATTCGCGATCCCAAACATTGGCCAGATCGTATCGATGGAACTGCTCCAGATGAGCGAACCCCAGCCCAGCGTCACCAGGAAAGTGCTGATCAGCACTCCAGGCCACCAGTCCATTTTGGAAAACTTAGGCATGACGTTTCCGAGCAGCTCTTGCAGAAGGAATCTCGCGATCCGAGTCCCGGTATCGATGGTTGTCAAAATGAACAGCGCTTCGAACATGATGGCGAAGTGATACCAATACTTGATCACGCTATCGATATCGATAGACGAAGAGATCTTTTGCATCGCGTCGGTCATGATCTTGGCCATCCCAACGGCGAGCGTCACAGCTCCACCCGTCCTGCCTCGCAATGTTTCGCCACCAACCTGCCGTTCCAAGTCCTGCAAGTGGTCCACGTCGGCATGCATCTTGGCGAGCGTTTCCGCATGCTTGTGCACATTCGCAAGATCGATGTTGATGGCCCAATAATCACCGGTCGGCATGGCCGCTGCCACGATCAATGCGCACACCGCCACGACCCCTTCCATCAACATGCCCCCATAACCAATCATCCGCAAATCCTTCTCCGATGAAACCATCTTGGGCGTCGTTCCAGATGAAACCAACGAGTGGAAACCTGATATAGCACCACACATGATGCAGATAAACACGAACGGAAAGATGGCGCCGTTAAAGTACGGTCCGCCACCGCCCGCATAGTAAGGGTTGATCGCAGGGGCCTGCATCAGTGGGTTCGCGACAATAACCCCGAGAATCAAGATAAAGATCGTTCCAATCTTCAGAAAACTGGATATGTAGTCGCGCGGGCAAAGCAATAACCAAACAGGCAAGACCGAAGCCACGAAACCATAGATGCAAATGGCTAGGATGATGCCTTGACGAGAAAGCAAAAAATATGGCTCCAAGAACGAGCCAGGTATCCAGTTGCCCGCAACCGTAGCTCCCAAGACTCCTATTGCACCCAACAAGGACGCTTCACCGATACGACCCTTGCGAAACCGATACATGTAAAGCCCAACCAACAGCGCGATCGGGATCGTGCAAAAGATAGTAAACGTGCCCCACGAGCTACCGCGAATCAACTCGATGGATTTCGGAGGCACCTGGATCGTCCCTGGCGTGCTATCCCACGTTGCGTCGCTTGGTACTCGGATCGTAAATGCTTCGCTACGTTTGTACGCTCCTGTGGTGTATTCCACAGTGGATCCAGGTGGAATCGTCAACAAAGTACCAGCTGGAGTCGATTGCGATTCGACGCTGCCGGTGTATTGAATCTTGGAGTCTGCCACTAGGCCAACCGTTTCACCTCCCAGCGCCTTGACGACGACCACTCCCAGTCCCGACAACGCAATGATGACAATAAACAAGATGGCCACCGAAGCCACCAACCCCGCAAACGGTCCTAGCAAATGCTTCGCCATCTCGGCCAGCGATTTTCCGTCGTACCGAACACTGGCACTCAATACCAGAAAATCCTGTACCGCTCCCGCCAAACATACGCCGACCACCAACCAAATGAGCCCCGGCATGTAGCCAAACTGAATTGCCAAAATCGGACCGATCAAGGGTCCAGCACCTGAGATGGCAGCAAAGTGATGTCCGAACAGGATCCATCGATTGGTCGGATGGTAATTTTGTCCGTCATTAAGCCTTTCCGCAGGCGTTGGTCGATTCGGGTCGTTGCACGCGACGTACGCGGCCAAGAATGCGCTGTAATACCTGTAAGAAATGGCCATGATGGCCAGGATTCCAAGCAACAAAGGCATTGCATGCATGATTAGCGAGTTTAATCGGGGGAAGGTTGGATTAAGGAAACTTTGCGGGGCGCTTGCTGACTCTGGGCAGGGCGGGTAATTTATGGCTCGGTTAAGCAATACCAGCTTAACATCAACCACCTCGTTTTGTTTTTCGCAACTCGAATATACCGCGCGCGGCTGCATTTTTTGGAGCGGCGTCTAGTCGAATTGACAAATTGCAAGCGACAGCGAATGACGAACGAGGTGAACGCTAGTTCTCACCGTTGGGTAGGCGGTTTACGATCGAGCGTCAGGTGTTGGCTGGACGGCGGGATGCAGACGTGAATGCGCTCGCCGATTCTGCGTTACATGCGGAATGCAACCGTAACTGTTCAAATTTCCTTATTATTGTGAGAGATGTAGCTGAATGTCTTCAGAAAAGAAATTTAAGCTCGAGTACGTATGGCTGGACGGTTATCTGCCCGAACCCAACCTGCGCAGCAAGACCAAGATCGTCGACACGGAACCCAAGGGTGTATCCGATCTAGCGCTATGGGGTTTCGATGGCAGTTCCACCCAACAAGCCGAGGGCAAGAGTTCCGATTGCATACTCAAGCCAGTGGCGCTTTACCCGGATAGCACACGCGTGAATGGCTTTTTGGTCATGTGCGAAGTCATGCTACCTAACGGCGAACCGCATCCATCCAATTTCCGTCAAACCGTCGAAGACTCAGAAGACCTTTGGATCGGGTTCGAACAAGAGTACTTTTTCTACGAAGATGGACGACCGCTCGGATTCCCAGAAGCAGGATATCCTGCCCCGCAAGGTCCGTACTATACGGGTGTGGGTTACAAGAACGTGGGTGATATCGCTCGGCAAATCGTCGAGGAACACATCAACATCACTCTCGATGCGGGCATCAATCTCGAAGGGATCAACGCCGAAGTAGCCAAGGGACAATGGGAGTTCCAAATCTTCGGTAAGGGCTCCAAGAAGGTATGCGACGATATGTGGATCGCTCGCTACTTGCTCATGCGATTGGGCGAAAAGTATGGCCTGGATATCGAGTTGTATTGCAAGCCGATTCGCGGCGACTGGAACGGTTCCGGTATGCATACGAACTTCTCGACCAAGAAGTTGCGAGAACAAGGTGGCAAGGAGTACTTCGAAAAGCTTATGGCTGCATTTGACAAATATCGTGACGAGCACATCGCTGCATACGGACCAGATAACCATCTGCGATTGACCGGATTGCACGAAACGCAATCGATCGACAAGTTCAGTTATGGCGTAGCTGACCGCGGCGCGTCGGTCCGCATCCCGCACAGCTTTGTGAACAGCGGATACAAGGGATATCTCGAAGACCGTCGACCCAACTCGCAAGCCGATCCGTACAAGATCATCTCGCGTTTGCTCAAGACCATCAATTCGATCAGCTAGATCGGTTGAGTTGAGGGTTGACGGTTGAGAGTTGAGAGTTGAGGGTTGAGGGTTGAGGGTTGAGGGTTGATTACAACCTCACAGAATGTTTGTCTCCAGTCGGTTCGTCCGACTGGAGTGTTGAGAGTAGAGTAGAACGGTTGTCCTCAACCGTTTCTGAAGCTTGCAACAAATCGGACCGCCCATGGCCCAATCGCATGCTGGCCAAGATTTGCCAATCACTACTGATTACGGGCCAGAGACGTCTGTCCTGTCGACCGGCCAGCCGAGCGATACGGATCGAGACCGCGAGTGCTTACGTTGGTGGACTTGGTCTGACGCGCCGAAGCAGCAGAGGGCTGCTGCTCTACGTAGAACAGTTGCCCTCAACTGTTTATGAAGCTCGCAACCAACAACTCTACCTGCCATTCCAAATCGCCTCTATCTCGGGTGACTGCAGCTTCTCCCAAACGATTTGGCCTCCAGTATCCACTTGGACGAATCGATGGAGCTGTTTATCTCGAATTCCCCAAATGCTCTTGCCGTCGATCGCATTCATCACCACGTCGCATTCGACTCGCCGGTCGCCAAGCTGCTCAAGCGATCGATTCAAGACCAGTGAGGCCGTTCGAGTCCCGGCCGGGTTCGACCATATTCCCCGAAGATTGAAGCCCGTTACCCAAACCTCGTCTCGGTAAGTCGCGATGGATTTGATATGCATCGATCCGACATCTGCGCTGGCGATAAGTTCGGCATTCGAATCAAATCTCCATATTCGATTTGCGGAACTTGGTAAATCCGGGTGCATTTGCTCCACAGCGACGATTCCACCGTCTGCGCACGGAACAACGCTGGTTAAAGTCCAAATGCCATCGGGCAATTGAAACGAACCCTGGATTTCACCATTCTTCGGATCCAATTTGCAGACTTTGGTTGAACCCACAGTCCATATCGCTTGGTCCACGCTGGAGTAGCAAAGTGTGAATGCATCGATGGGGTAGGTGGCGACTTGAATACCTTGAGTGTCGATCACGCGAATATCGGTCTTGCCCACGGATATGACCCCAAGCAACCACAAATTGCCAGTCGATGTGTCCAGAGTTGCTCGATGCGACTTGTTCGTTTCGAGTGGCATTTTGGCGATTAGTTTCCCGGACAGATCCGAAGTAAACAGAGTCTCGCGTCGCAAACTGGAATGTGTGTCGGACAGCATGTAAACGCGATCACGACGGAAGTCGACTGTGACATACTGCGATGTGCCTCCCCAAAACGAAGGCCTTCCGATTTGGTCGAATAGTCGAATCGAATTTCCGTCAGCATTCAACAGAACAAAACGACCTTCCTCGCCCACTTGTGTGATGCCAACTAGGACTGCTCTGTCTGAAGACTGAAAAGAATCTTGTATTTCCACTCGGTCTCCGATCGCTTCGTAAACATTGGATTGCCTCGCAATGATTTCGATCTCGACCGCTCCGATGGATAGAGGTTCCGGGCCGTCGCTGAGGCATGTGAATTTTTTGGTCGCCTGTGCTCTGAATTCGCGATTGCTGTTGGTATGTCTAATGCGGACTTCCAATTGACTCGCACCGAATGGGACTGGGCCACACTCGAATGTACCATCATCAGAAATCATTGCATCAAAAGTTTGATTGGTATCGACCGACTTGATGGTGCACTCCAAATGCCCATAGGTGATGTCATGCAGGCCGTCGGGCAGCGCGAGCTTGCCATGTACCATACGACCCTCGCCGAGCTTGATGACTCGATACTCGCCCGGTTCGAGCCACACGCAAGCGGACCACGCAGGTTCCGATTTGATAATGCCACCTTCAACTGAGAGTCGATTCTCCCCGGCCGGTATTCGGATCAGCCGCCCGATCACCTTGTAATCAATCTCCGTCTTGCAAGAAACCGTTAATCCCTGATAACGTCCGTCGCTCGTCGTGTTGTTCAGCGCCGCCAATTTCGTACGTTGGGGAGGATCTGGAGGAAAAAGCGAGTGGACTTCTACAGCGGCCCATTTCTCCAATCGAATGGTTTGCTTGGCGGCTAATCTTGAAATCGCGATCTTGTAAAATCCTGCTTCCGACCACACGGCAAGAAATTCTTCACCGGGTTCAAAGTCGAGCGATAGCAGCCCGTTGGAGCTTTGAACGGTTCGAATACGG
>JBEBHM010000924.1:0-3038 GCA_040080875.1 Pirellula sp. | reverse complement strand
ATGCATAACAGATTGCTTGCCCAAGGCCGCATCCATCGCATACACTTGCCATGTAGCAGCGCATCTCCAAGACCCCAACGTAGCAGCGTATCTCCGAGACGCTGGCAGGAGCATTACGGTCCGCCTCGGAGATGCGGACCTACGTCACACATTCAACCATTTCATAGAGTTCCTTTCTCACAATGCCCCAACGTAATAGACAGGAATCGGCGGTAAATGCCCTCCGAATGATTCCAACGAAATGGGCGGTCGCGCTGGTGGTCGCCCTCATCGGTTATGTCTTGCTTCAACCAAGACTCAATCAATGGTTTGGCTGGAGTTTGCCGAGCATTGCAAGTTTGGTCGGCGACGAAAAGCCGACACCCAAGAAAGAAACCATCCGGGAACAAGAGGCCGACATCGAAGCCTCTCGAACCACGAAAGGATCCCCAAACAAAACGGCATCCGAAACGGAGATCGATTCCGATCAGCCCGAGGTGGAAGCCAACGCGAACGCTCGGTCCGACAGCACCGGTACCAAGAGCACCACAAAGAATTCCGAGGCATCATCCAAAGCTTCATCGCCAACCAGTGCAAACAACACTTCCAAAGAGATCCGAAAGCCGCCTGCGCAAGGCGCCGGCGAGGATTCCTCCACGGAGGCAGCCAGTGTCCTAACCAAGGTGGGTCAGGACCGATACGAGTCCCCCGCCGGACTTGTTTATGGTCGTGGGTCCGAAGAAGGGCATCGCCTAAAGCACGTCGCTCGACACCTTGAGGATCAACCCAATCGCCCAGGTTCGCATGGCGTTTTTACGGGAAGCATGGAAGAGTTCTTGATCGCCATTGACGATGCGTTCACGCGAGCCAAACGCGGCGCTAAGGGGACGAAAAAAACAGACGAAGAGGGTAGGACGGTGTACATTGCATCCTTCGAAAAACCGATCGGGTTTCTTGGCGGCGAGTCAGGTAAGCGAAAACGCAACCCGCCTCTCAAACGGCTTCAAGTGGTCGTCGAACGCAACGCTGTCATCACCGCTTTTCCCATTCAATAGTCTTGGTCGCCGAAATGTTGCCCCCAATTATTTATGTCAAAGAATGTCCCATTTGTGGAGACGGGCTTTGCCGAATTCGTGTCGGTGTGTGCGATCAACGAATCAATGGCTTTGTCCTGTGCGACGAATGTGAAGCCATCTGGACCGATCCCACCATGTTGGAGCGAGTCCCTAGTTTGGACCATGAATGTGAACCCCGATGCCCTGGACTTGCGATCTCCATTTGGGACGAAAACTCGCATTGGGCAAACGTCGGAGAAGTTTGTTTGTTAGGATGGTTCGATCAAGTCCGAGTGTCCCAGGGATAGCGGCCACATTGATTGGATTCACGATTCGGAGAATCGTGCGACGGTTGCACAATTCCACAACTCTTGTCAAAAAACAACCCATGGGTGCGCCAATGAAATTATCCGGTCTGTTTCTCTGTCTTGCGGTTCTGCTGGGTGTCTTTGGAAGTGAGCGGGTGGCGGCCCAAGACACGACCGCGACGGATACACACAAGGCTCTCATCAAGGCAGTCGATTTCTTTCACAAACAGGTTGCGGTCGAAGGTGGCTATGTCTATCTCGTCAGTAGCGATCTTAAGTTCCGTGAAGGGGAGGGGGTGGCTGATGCCAAAACCGTTTGGGTTCAACCGCCTGGAACACCCGCAGTTGGGCTTGCAATTTTGACCGCGTATCTGCGAACGCAAGACAACTCGCTCCTCGAAGCCGCCAAGGACGCTGGTCGCTGTCTGGTTCGCGGTCAGTTGGCGAGCGGCGGATGGCAAGCTCATATCGATTTTGGACCAGAGCTTCGACCCAAAATGGCCTATCGCGTGGATAGTAAACGGGCGAAGAAAGCTAGAAACCTTTCAACGTTTGATGATGACAAAACGCAGTCGGCCGTTCGCTTTCTGGCCGAATTGGACAGGGCGCTCAAATTCCAAGACGCCAAGATTCATGAAGCAACCCTGTTTGCAATCGATTCCATCCTTAAGAACCAATTTCCCAATGGCGCATGGGGACAAGTTTACGAGACCTTGAAGGACCCCGAGAAGTACCCTGTTGTCAAAGCCAATTACCCAAAAGAATGGCCACGCGAATTTCCTGGCGGCGACTATTGGGTCTACTACACCATCAACGACAACAACATCTCACGCACCATCGATACTTTGTTGTTAGTCGCAGAGATCTACAATGAACCCCGCTATCGTCAAGCTGCAATCAAAGCCGCTGACTTTTTTCTATTAGCACAGATGCCCGAACCTCAACCGGCATGGGCTCAGCAATATAATTTCGAAATGCAACCCGTTTGGGCACGAAAATTCGAACCACCTGCCGTCTCGGGCGGCGAATCGCAACAAGTCATCGAAAGCCTGATGGACATTTATGTGGAGACCGGTGATCGAAAGTATCTCGAGCCCCTGCCGCGAGCGCTCGATTATTTGCAACGCAGTCAATTGCCCAACGGTAGGATTGCGCGTTTCTATGAACTGCAAACCAACAAACCTCTCTACTTCACCAAAGACTACAAGCTGACGTATTCGTCGGACGATATGCCAACCCATTATAGTTTCATCTCGAGCAGTTCGGTTTCCAAGCTACGTGCGAACTTGGACAAACTTGCGAACCTAACCGAAACGCAATTGCAAAGTCGCCGAGAGGCGAGTCGACGCCCACGCGAAGAGAGCCTTCCAAGCCCCGATCAAATCAAGCGAATCATATCGTCCATGGACGACCGCGGCGCCTGGGTCGAACCGGGCAAACTTCGCTACCACAAAGGACAAGATCAAGTCAACCAAATCATTCGCAGCGAAACCTTTATCCGCAACATCACTCAGCTGAGTCGCTACGCTTCGAAGCCTTAAGCAACATCTCGCCCCTATGTCGGCTCGCCCGACTGGTGCGCAAAGGTTCGTCAGCTACAGAGCCTGATTCACCGAGCGGCAACAAGGCCGCTGGGGTCCTCACCCCCATGTCGGCTCGCCCGAATGGTGCGCAGAGGTTCGTTAGCTACAGAGCC
>JBEBHM010000233.1:0-11467 GCA_040080875.1 Pirellula sp. | reverse complement strand
ATGTCCTCGGCTGAAAATAACCCGTGCGCCATCGATCGGCGTGAAGCTCTTTTGGCAACGATGGCGGCCGTCGGCCTGTCCGCCATGGCATTTGAGCCCAGTTCGGCACAAGCCGCTGCGCCTGGTCCGCAACCGGTTCCGCAACCTGATTCGCGTCGCGGTTCTCCGAAACGATACTCGATGAAAAAATCGATTAACCAATGGGCGTTTCCCTATCCGCAACGGATGAACTTGCGAGAGTGCATGCAGCTGGCCAAGAATGCGGGTTTTGATGGAATCGAATTGAACTACGACCTCGACAATGACCTTTCGCCCAAGGCATCGTCCAAAGATTGCGCCGCGATACGCAAGATGGCAGACGATATCGGCATTGAAATCAGCGGCTTGTGTTCATTTCTCTTTTGGCCCTATCCACTCTCGTCCAACGATGTCACAAAACGGGATCGCGGATTAGAACTTGCTGGCAAGATTGGGCGCGCAGCGTTTGACATGGGGGTAGAAAATGTACTCGTTGTACCAGGAGCTGTTCACATTCCTTGGCGCGATGATCATGAACCGGTTCCAAACGATGTTTGCGATGAACGGGCCAAGCAAGCGATCGGCAAACTGGTTCAGGATGCCGAAAAGTGGAAGATCTATCTCAACATTGAAAACATCTTCTTCAATGGCTATCTCATGACTCCCATGGAGATGAATCAGTTCGTGGATAGCTTCCACAGCCCATACGTTCGCGTGCATTTTGATACTGGTAATATCTCCATGTTTCAACACGCCGAGCATTGGGTCAAAATACTCGGCAAACGAACCAAAAACGTACACTTGAAGGAATTCACCAAGAAAGGGACCGACTACTCGCTCGAAACGTTTCGGCCTTTGCTGGATGGAACAACCAATTGGCCCGCCGTCACCGACGAGCTAGACAAAGTGGGATATCAAGGCTATTTGACGTTCGAATATTTTCATCCTTACATCCATTACCCTGAAGCGCTCATTTGGCAGACGTCCGATTCCATGGACCGCATTTTGGGCCGAAAGTAAGCAGCCATCCGTAGCACTGTGAGAAAATCCCCATGATCAACCGCAGAACATTCCTAGTCGCTTCGAGCAGTGGAATCGCAGGCCTCCGTTTCGGTGCACCCACTGCCATCGGTGCACCTGCAGCCATCGGTGCAGACGATCAACAAGCCAAGCAAGTGTCCCAAGGTGGCCGTGCAAAATCGGTGATCCTGTTCTTCTTGTGCGGAGGCGCATCCCACGTGGATACCTGGGACATGAAACCGAATGCGCCTCTCGAGTATCGAGGGCCCTTCGAATCGGTCGCCACGACTTCGCCCGAAATTCGTTTGTGCGAACACTTGCCGATGCTTGCCAAACAAGCACATCATTTGACCATCGTTCGATCGGTTTGCGGTACCGTCAACACCAACGACCATCACGCAGGTTACTACTACAACTTGACCGGCCACGTTCCTGACCCAACATTTCTTTCGCTCGGGAATGATCGTCGTCCGTATCCCGACGACTGGCCTTTTATGGGAAGCGTGGTTGGGGCACGACGCCCTCCCAATGCGTTTCTTCCTAACGCCGTTACGCTGCCGCACAAACCCAGCAAGGCACCCTACACGCGTCCTGGACAATTCGCCGCCAAACTCGGTGTCGCCTATGACCCGCTATTAGTCCATGGTTCCACCGACGAGCCTATTCGATTCCAATCCCCTGGGTTGGCTTTGTCAGGCGATGTGACTGCTGAGCAACTCCAAAATCGGCAGCAGTTGCTCGCGACATTGAATACCGCGCGGCATGAGACTGAGCAGAGGTCCTCTGATCCCAATTGGCGCCTCCAACAAGCTCGCAGTCTCGAACTCCTCATGTCGGCCAATTCAACCCAAGCCTTTGATCTGTCCCGCGAACCGATCGAAATGCGGGAACGCTACGGCAAAGGTATTAACGCGATGAGCCTGCTGCTCGCCCGGCGATTGGTAGAGGCAGAAGTCCCCTTCATCACGGTATTCTGGAAAGAAGACGAGTCGTTGGCCAAGAAGTGTGCGAGCGAAGGGGCTTGGGACACACACGGCAATAATTTTCAATGCCTGAAGGAAAATCTATTGCCGGAATTTGATCAAGCGTTTTCTGCACTCGTCGAAGATTTGAACCAACGACAAATGCTCGACCAAACATTGCTGCTCGTGACCAGCGAGATGGGACGAAAACCCAAGATCGGTGATCCAAGATCAGGAGGTGCTGGCGGTGCTGGACGCGATCACTGGACCCATTGCCAAAGCATCCTGTTTGCGGGTGGAGGCATTCGTGGCGGTCAAACCTATGGAACAAGCGATCGCTACGGAGAATATCCCGCAACCGACCCCCTAACTCCCGCCGACATCACCAAAACGGTTTACCACGCCATGGGCATCCATGACTTGACCGCGACCGATTCGCAAGGTCGCATTTACAATCTCTTGGATCACGGAAACGCGATTACCAAGCTCTTCTGATAGACGCTCACCAATACAAGCTCACCCGATCGACCACAGCACCATGGAAAAGAATTTTCACACTCGTTCACAGGCTCACACAGGCTCCTGCCTGGGAAGGCACTGTCTTGGAGGCTCTGCCTCCCGCGTCGATGAGTTCAACGTCGCCAAAGCAGGCGGAGCCTGCAATTCACCTGGTTCCCAGGCAGAGCGGCAGAGCCTGGGAACCAGGTGCTGGCGATTAGCGAAAAGTGTCAATATGATCGCCATCATCGCACTGGTCATCATTGCAAATTCCCTCATTGCAAATCCCCTCTTAATGTCATCGGTGATTGCGCAACAACCGGACTTCATTGCAAGCCCGCTTACCAAACCCGGCGAGTTCACGCCGGGAATCGAGGGACCAGCCTGCGATCGAAAAGGGGACGTGTTTGTTGTCAACTTCGCTCGGCAACAAACCATTGGACGCGTCTCGCCGGATGGGCAGGGTACCGTATGGGTGACATTGCCCGGCGAGAGCACGGGTAATGGAATCGTCTTTGACCCGATCGGGACCATGTATATCGCCGACTACGTTGGGCACAATGTCCTCCGAGCAAAACCTGGTTCCAATCAAATCGAAGTCTTCGCACACAACGAAGCTATGAATCAACCCAATGACCTAGCCATCGCACCCGATGGCACGTTGTATGCAAGCGACCCGAATTGGAAAGAAAGCACTGGGCAGTTGTGGAAGATCTCCCAATCAGGTCAAACCCAGCGGATCGCCGACTCGATGGGAACCACCAATGGAATCGAAGTCAGTCCGGACGGAAAATGGCTTTATGTCAACGAGTCGGTACAACGCAACGTATGGAAGTTTCCAATCAAGCCAGACGGGTCGCTCGGCGAAAAGATACTTATTAAACAATTCTCCGAGCATTCGTTTGACGGAATGCGATGCGACGTCAAAGGGAATCTCTACATTACGCGACATGGAAAAGGGACGGTGATCGTGATGACACCCGCAGGTGAGATTCTTCGAGAAATCAATGTCCTGGGCTCCAGGCCCAGCAATCTATGTTTCGGTGGTGCCGACGGCAAGACCGTGTACGTCACCGAAGTCGACCAAACCCGACTGGTTCAGTTTCGTTCCGACTCACCCGGCCTCGCTTGGACACGATGGAAGCAGTAGAGTAGTGCAGTTGTCCCAATTGCTTAGGGTTTGTGGGATAATTGTTCCAATCGCAACGTGGAAAAACTCCAGGGGCTTGAAACGATTGTGACAATATTGGGACAATGGTTTTACAAAGTTCTCTGAGGGCGTTGCCTAAAAGAAACGCATCACATCTTGAAAGTCCGAGTCGTAAAGAACTCCCCAGGTCGTGCCGGCTGCGATGTTCGCATCCGTCGTCACCGACTTGCCTGACTTCTTTGATTTAAACTGGATCTTGCATGTTCCAGGTTCTAGCGTAATTCGCATAGCATCTTTGGGATTCGTTGCGCCCGAACCAGGATTGAGTGTATAGATTTTTCCTGCAACACTGACTTCGATGGTGTCATCCGACAAGTTTCCGAGCAGCGCCATACCTTTGCCCGCTGGAGGGATCATGCCATCTGCTTTGGCGGCAACACCATCGCGTACCACCAATCGAATGTTGGTGGATTCCGATTGCGGCGTTAGCTCGACCTCGATTTCTACTTTGCCATCCGAAAACTTACGTGTCTTTTGGCCAGGATTTTGAGGCCGTTCCTTCCAACCGCGTCGATTGAACTCGGCAGCATAGAATACCTCTACTTTGCTAAGCGGAGCTTCAACCACGGCTTCCACATTCTTTAGATACTTTGTCCCTTCCATAGAGTTGCTGGTGCAGTTTTCAGGCACTGGATAGTCCTTCGACGAGTCAGCCACCAACGCTAGATTTTCGGGATTCGTTCGCGAAGCCCAGTCTACTTGGATGATGGGCTGGTTCAGTTCTGCATGGAATTCGAGATCTTCGTCACCCAGCTTCATCGGCTTGTCGGTGAAGACTCGGCCTACCAGTTTTCCATCTCGGTATCTGACTGTCGATTTCAACTCGCTCGCATTGGTGCCAATGGAGCTGCTTTCGACAACTGCATTGATCGATACATTGTTGCCGGATACGCGAATGTCCAAGATCGGGGTGAATAATTCGCCTCGGATGTCGAATGCATGCACGCTTTCCCCCTTGAGGAGCATTCGCTTGAGCTTGTCGGTGTTGAGCGGCTTTTCGGCGAAGGCAATGCACTTGGTACTTTGTCCGTATTCCATCATGACGTAGGCCGCAACATGATTGAGTTGATAGGTTTTCTTGCCATGTTTGAGCACGCACTTGGAGGAGGCGATTTTGAGGTCGGCGGCATCGAATGCCTCGGTATCTTCGGGAACGTCGTATGGATTGACCGTGGTGGAATTTGACGGCGACTCGTCTACGTCTTTTTCGGCAAACGACTTGGTCAGCGCATTCGCTTTGGCCTGAAGTTCTGCAAGGTCGACTCCGCCTAGTGGATTGGATCTAGCTGTACCCAGACCTTGCAATGAACCCAAGGCTTTCTTCAACTCGTCGTTGATCGTTTTGCTGACTTCCGATTGGATGCTTTCAACCGTCGTATCGATTTCGTTTTTCGTCGATCTCGATTGGCTCGGCGAAGGCTCCGTTTCCGTTATGGCAACCTTGGATGTTTCGATTTCCGTTGTTTCATTCTTGAAGGCCGCTTTCTCAAACGACATCGACATCGTTCCTTCGGTCTCGACCAGTCGAGCCATCAATGCGGATTTAGGACCTGTTGCGATGAGAACTCCGTGTGCATCGCCCGCTTCGAATTCTTCCGCATTCTTAAGAGTCCATTGAAATTGTTCACTTGCTTTGGCTAGGAGAGATATCATCTCGGCGCGACTGGCTGTCGTTGTAAAAGCAGCCCGCGAGGAGCTCAAGTCTAACCTGAGCGTTTGCCTCGAATCGGGAGTCGGGATATCAATCGGGATCACATATTCCGCATGATAGAACACGGTCGTTTTTTCGCTCGGATTTCGTGGATCGAGCACGATTCCTAAATTGACTCGTATTGCATTCTTGCGAAAGGTCAACGATCGGTAATGTGGTACGTCGGTAGGAGGTGCATAAAATTCGGTGTAAGCTTGCCAACCCAAGTCCAACATTTTCTTGCCGAGAGTCTCGGCTACGTCCGGAATGCTACGAGCTGTCTTATGGCCTGCGCTGACCGCTGTAGATGGAGTTGGTTCGGCATCGTCCATGACTGGAAGCTGTCGTACATCGATATTCCCAAGATTTGAGAGTGTCAATGCGATTTCGCCGCGTGTGCTGCCGATGCTAGCGCCAAACCGAACAACAAACCCATCCTTTGAAAAATTGCGATCAATGTATTGATCTGTAGGAGTGATTTGGCTCGGGACTTGACTCCATCCTCTCGATTCAAACTCGGCCTTATAAAATGCGTCTACCGCCGCGAGCGAAGACTCGCACGAGTAATAAACGTTGGTTGGATCGTCATTCCAAAAACTTTTCACGTTGATGCGAGGCAACTCCATCAGATCGATGACAGCCAGGGTTTTGGATGCCGTCGCTGGCTCCGCTGCTGCGGTCATGTTGGGAATGGCGGTCTTCGTTTCGACCACCGTCTTTGTATGAACAGCTGGGATGGCCGCAGCCGAGGTCGTTGTCGGCGCCGCTATCGCTTTGGCCCCCGTTTCGTCCGGAGCACCCGTGGCATTTGAAGGGGCGTTGGCGCTACGCGACTCAGCCGCCGTGGTATTCTCTGTCGCGACGGAAGATTGGGGTTTGGATGAGGAGACCTGAGCTTCAGGCACTACAGTGTTGGTCGATTGACTACAGCCGAGGGTACCTACAAAAAATGCTGAGGTCAGGAACGCACATCGTATCGTGTATTTCATTGTTCTCGTTCTCCAAGTGATCGCAGATCATTTGATCAAGGTAGGTGGATGAATCATCGCATGCCGGGAATTTTCAGTGCAGAAAATTTGGGATGGCAAAAAAGCGAACTGCAGTCACCCCGTCACCGGACGGCTCGCGATGATCGCTCAAAGCGCAGGGTTGCCAAGCTGGCAAAGCTTTCGGTTTGGGGCTAAGACTGCCGTTCGCCTAAGCACACATGCCGCGTGTAACCATAAACGCAACAAGAATTCTCGAATTTTTCCCCAAACCGTCTTTTCGACGGAACGTCAATTCTGACTCTCGGCGATGATGCGCCTAGCTTCTTCTGAAAATCGCCGTAGTTCGACGTTGTCTGGGCTTTGTGTCATGCGCCGCGACTCGGCACGTCCATACCAACTTTGGGACTCATCGTGATTGCCTAGCCGACTTGAAATCATCGATTTGAAATACCAGTCCAACGTCGTACCCCCCTTGCCCAACCGAATCGCTTCGTCGATCGCATGCATTGCGTCCGAATTTCGATCGACGCGATACAATGCCAACGCATAAGTGTTCCAGAGGTTCAAATTGTTCGGTGAAATTTCCACCGCCTTGGCAGCGAGTTCGGCAGATTTTTTAAACTCGACGGCCGTCGACGTGGTATCCGTCACCAACATCCAGGCGTAGTTGTTTAGAGCGCTCGCGTTATTCGGATCAATGGCGATCGAACGCTGGAATTGAACGGCCGCTCCCTCTCGATCGTTAGCACTTTGAAGCGACCTGGCCAAGATGATGATGGCATCCGTAAGTTGCGATTTGAGAGAAGTTATCTCGGGCGTGGAAACCATCAATTGCTCGAGGATTGCAATTGCTTTCTCGGCAGTGTTCTGAGCAGCATCTAAGTCATTCCTCGCATACTCGCACTTGGCCATGTGGAAGAGATTGCGGGCGCATTCATTGCGATACTCATTGCGTGTGGGAAAGTCTTTGCAAAGCGTTCCAAAGCGCCCATCAGAAGTCTTGAACACTGAGATGGCTTCATCGTATCGGCCAGACTCCGTTAGAAGCGTCCCCAGGTGCGACTCACCTCGGGCCAAATATTGTTCAATCCGACGATTCGAAGGAGCTTGTTCCAGCGTTAGCTTGCGCAGCTCAATCGCTTCGCGAACACATAGCTCAGACGTTTCACCCATATACTGCTGCTTGAGAACATCTCCTAAATCATCTAAACATAGAGCCATCTCAGACAAGTAATTCTGGCCGGCGAGAGCTTTGAGCTTGACTGGTTCTCGATTCACAAGTGTGTCTCGAACCGTTCGAGACAACCGCACTTGGTCGACGACTTTGGCCGTTAATTCTTTCTCGTGAATCTCGTTCTTTGGAACAAGATCCGTTAGACCAGCTCGGATGGCGGTAGCCCTTAAACCGATATTGAATGCGTCTGTATAAGTGACTAAACATTCGTCCCAACGCTGTTGCGATCGGAAGATAACCGCGACGTTTATTTTGGCGTTCGCCAGTCGCAGTAGATAATCTGTACGTGCCGGACTATTCTTGACGAGTTCCTCCAAAATCTTAATCGCGGTGAGGTAAGTCCTTTCGGAATCAGTCCATCGCTCAAATCGGCGTTCAAAATGAGCCAGTTGAATGAGGCAATCGGATTGCAACCATTGCGTATTAGAGTCCAAGGGTAACTCGCTCAACCAGGCGTTGGTTCGGCGAAAGTCACGCTCTGCCATGGACCACATTCCCAGCTCCATGTGGATCATCGCAGCCCTCATCGATGCTTGGGAAGCCTCCATGCGAATAATTGGGTCGTCGCGGTACTGATTAAGAGATTCCTCGTAGTAAGCGACTGCATCCTCAAATGCTTTGCGCCGAATATCATCCATCCCTGGTTCACTGTCAAGCTTGAGTCCCAGTTGCGTCCAGCGTTCGACCAACTCCCTTGCCTTTTGCAAGCTGGTCTCGTAAGCCGCCTCCGCTTCGAGCGCTCGGTTTCGCTGAAGCGATTCCGATTTTTTTTGGGCCTCCGATTGACGATGTAATACATACATTCGGTGCTGCTGCCAATAGAAGATCGAAAAGGCGCCCAAACAGACAATCGCCATAGAAAATAGCAATGCTGCAACCTGCGGATGGCGGCGGACCTTGTGGACGAGTTTTTCGATCCATGAACGACGACGCGCTAAGACCGGTTGATGGTCGAGAAAACGGTCCAAATCCTCCGCCAATTGAGCTGCAGTTGGATATCGCTCGAATGGATTCTTCGAAAGACACTTCAAACAAATCGTCTCCAGGTCTCGAGAACTGTTTCGAACGATCTTAGAAGGAGGACTGGGGTCGCTATGCACGATCAGCTGGAGCGTTTCCACAGATGACTCTCCCTCGAACGGCAACCGCTTGGTGAGCAACTCGTAAAGAATGACGCCCAACGAGTAAACATCGGTCGCAGGCCCAATCTTTTCGCTTTGCCCGTTCGCTTGTTCCGGCGACATGTAACAAGGTGTGCCGAGCAATGCCCCCGTATTCGTTCTGAAGTTGGTCGAGTCTTGTGATCGTTTCGCTAACCCGAAGTCCGCAATTTTCGGCTCGCATCGATCTGTTAATAGGATATTCGCCGGCTTGAGGTCGCGATGAACAACACCATTCTGATGGGCATAGTGCATCGCGTCTGCAAGCATTTTCAGCAACATCGCGATGTCATGATTGGACCAGTTCTTTTGGCGTATGGTTTGCTCAAGCGACCCACCGCGAACATATTCCATCGCCAGAAAAGCTATATTCTCATGCACACCTGATTCAAACACCTGCACGATATGTTTGTGTTGCAACGATGCGATAGCCTCTGCCTCGCGCTGAAATCTAGATCGTTCGTTTGGGATCGTATCAAGGGACCGTAGCACCTTGATCGCAACTTCGCGTCCCAAACCCTTCTGCCGAGCTCGATAAACGATTCCCATCCCGCCCCGACCAATCTCATCTCCCAATTCGTAGTTGCCAAAGGACTCACGACCCGACCCTTCACGGTCAGCGGATTGTGCATCGGCTTGTGTCTGGGATATTGGGCTGAACAAGGGATTCGAACCTTGCGTGTCTCCGCCCTCATCTGGGACTGTTTCCGAGAGGAAGTCATGCAACTTAAGCAAACGCTCGAGTCGAGCACGGTGTTTTGGAAAACCACTAAGCCATGCCTCTGGGACTGGGCGACGACCTGCTTCGTCCAGTGCGATGTACTCGGAATAGATGATCTCGATCTCAGCCTCATCAACGTCCGAGAATTCCGGGTGCTGCGCCAAGACGATGGCAGCGGGTGCATCACACCCCTCGATGGCTAACGACTCAACCTGGGCACAGGCAGCTCTCAATTTTCGTTCAGTATTTTCAGAACCGTTCGCGGAGTTGTTCATGATTGCTTTAGAATACTCGACAAATCAACGAGCTGCAGTAGCCAGGTGTCATTTGCGGGGCAGCCTGATAAGATGTTTTCCCAAGTACGCTGCCTGAAAATCGACCTGCTTTTGGGTCCAATCATTCCATTCGTTACTATTGTCACTATTTTCTTCTAAGCTGGTTAGCATACCGAAAATGAGCGATCCCAACGACTTCGAACTGCTATTGTCTGCTGCTCGTACCGGTGACGTATCCGCCTTGCAGCGACTCGTCGAACAGTATGAGCCTGAGCTGCGGTTAGTGGCCCGCCTCAGGCTCGGTGCCGCCCTTCGACCGCATCTCGATTCGATTGACCTCGTCCAATCGGTGCACCGAAGTCTTCTAATCGGCATTCGCGAGAATCGATTTGACATTTCGTCGCCCCAGAAATTAATCGCCCTCGCGCTGACCATCGTGCGCCGAAAGGTCGCCCGACAGTGGCGACACCTCAAACGGCAACAACGGCTCTCTCATCATGGTGAGTCCGATGAGCCTCAAGAGCAGCTATTCGACACTATCCTCGCGCTGCAAACCGACGCACCGGATGTTGCGGATGAGGTCGCGAGTCGCGAAAATCTCAAGCGTCTACTCGCCGAGCTCGATCCCATCGAAAACAAACTCATCTCCATGCGAATCGAAGGCTATTCCACGGTTCAAGTGGCCCAAACTCTCCAACTAGATCCAGACGTACTCCGAGTCAAACTCAGCCGCTTAAGGAAGCGACTGCGAGACAAAGGGTACGAAAACGATCTGTTGTAATAGGCCTGGTGCTTTGTCGGTTGGATAGATAGACGGGTTCGGAAGGCTGGGTGGCACGCCCAGAGCCTCGATGGGCGTGCGGACCACTTGAAATCTGCCAAGCCCTTCGCAAAGCCCTCACAGCGTGCCTCCCCAAATAACCTACCGGGCGGGCACCTTGCTCACAAATCCGCCCAACACCGGTACGGCCCAACGATTGCCGCCACAGGCTTGGATCATACACATGACACTGACGCGAATAACACACAACGCGAATAACACGTTGGCAATCGATGCGATCATGCCAATCCCAGGTACCATCGAGAGCACAAACAGAACAAAGTACGTAACGATGCTAAAGGCAGCGATGAGGATCCCTTGTTTCGCATGCCATTGCACGAACGAATCGTCTCGTTGAACGAAGTACGGAATCAGCGAAAAAATTCCGAGATAGCTGAGAACGCACATCGGTACATTGGGTTTGTTGGCCGTTTCGTTTGCGACTTGATTCATGATTTCATTTCCTTGTAGAGTGAAGAGAGTAAAACGATTGTCCCAATCGTTTCCCACGCAACTCTCGCATAACCAAGAGTTGATCCGGAGCTACGTTCTATTGGTGATTGCCCCAATCGTTTTCAAAGCGGGTGGGACAACACTGGCACAACTGTTCTACTCGGGTGTTGATAACGCTCTGGCCAGCACCACGCTGACCTAGTAAGCAATGCCGTTTTGGAAGAAAAACGAAACGCAAAAGATTTTGATTCGCTTGGAGCAGATCGACTCTCTCGCCCCGAAATTACTTGGTTTTTGACGAGCCAAGACCATTTCGATACCGCTGATCGATCACGACGAATCAGCAGAGCTTCTGCTGTTGAAGAGAAGAGGTTCGTATCGCTATCACAGTGAGGTGTAATGATGTGCAGCTCACAG
>JBEBHM010000923.1:0-3055 GCA_040080875.1 Pirellula sp. | reverse complement strand
GGTTGGCATAGTTTGCTTTGGAGTCGATGCGCCAGGAGGACAGGATGTTGACGGCAGCTCTGGGATGGCGGAGGTGCTCAAAGTTGACTGAATAGGGTCAGTTCCGGTTCCCGCTTGGAGTGGATCGTCGCCATAGTCGTTGGGGCCAGTAGTGCCCTTGACGAAGCCCACGAACACCAGCGAGATCACTCCCAAGCATGGAATGAGCCCAATAAGAACCATCCAGCCGGATTTGTTCAGGTCATGCCAGCGCTTAACTTGTATGGCAAGCATTATCCAGACCAGTGGAATGAACCAAAGAGTCATGAGGAGTCCGCCTGCCGCCTCATTCTTCTCGAGAACGAGCCCTGAGACCGCCATCACAAGCACCGTCAACAAAGCCATCGCCGCCCAACTCGCCCAAAACAGTCCTCGACCGATACGCCCCTGAAAGGATAGCAAAAGCCTGCCTAGCGATATGGTATTTACTCTTGGCTTGGCCGTCTCTGCGTGCTCAGCCGCCGCGGCCCCTTCTGGAATTATAGAGGATTCACGCACGGGTGACGGCGGTGGTGGCAGGGGATTCGTTGATTCTTTGTGGTGAGGATCTGCGGGAACTACAATCGGAGCCTCACAATTTGGGCAGTTGGTCTCCATTCCCACCATGTCCTCTGTCGCAGACATTCTCTGTCCGCAATTTTCGCATTCGAACTTGAACGGCATGGAGAGTCCTGAATCGCTCGGGGCGTGCTGTTCGACTGAATCTGCGGCTGCCTCTTGCAGGAATGAGGGGAGTGTTGGTGCGCTCCGATGTGGTTTTAGCACGCTCTCAGAAAACTCCGTGACGGCATTGCAAAATTTGACGAATACGCCTCTCCATCCACCCCTGTCACTAACAAAGGCGAGTCCAGCCAAAATGCCCATGCCCGCAATGAGCACGAAGATAAGTGGTGGAAACAGCGCAAGGCAAAGTAGCAACAGAATCCAGGGCCATTGATAGTTGGAAAACAGATTGGCAAGCCATCCAGAGTCAGACGATCCTCCCTCATATCCTATGTCCACGAATACACCGCACCTTGGGCATAGATTAGCGTTGGAAATAAATGCGTTTGCATGACTGACGAATCCGCATCCTTTACAATAAACGCGCAAGAATCGCTTACAATGCGGGCACTGTCCAGGGACGGTGAAGTTCCGGAAGTCTCGGCTACAGGCCTGGCAATGATACATCTCCGTGCTGCAATTAATGTGAACGAATCGTGGAAATTCACAGTATGCTGAGAGGAAGCATGGCTGGGGAAGTCGCGGGCCTTGAGGATATAAATTGGGTGATTCTTCTCTTCGCAGTTGCGCCGGTCCTACTATGGCTCGCGGCGCGATTGAGGAGTCTGGCGTCTAAGCCGAACGATTAACCGCCTTGGACACTGCTGCCCCAAAGGACGAACCCATGCGTCACCGCTGGATGGCTCCATGCGCTTGTTCAGCGTTGGAGAGGATGTCCGCTTGGCTTGCTTTAGGTGCGGCATTCATTTGGTCTGGGTCTGCTTGATCAGATCGAGCCACTTTTCAAACTGAGGCACGCTAAATTCATTGTCCACGTAAATGGCATCCTTGAGAATTATGGAGAGATATGCGGTATTGACACCAATTCGCGCTGCCTCCGCTAACTCCTTTGGTCTGCCGGTTGGAACATTTTCGAGTCGCTTCAGCAAGCGAGAATTTACCGCGTCATCCCACCTACCTTGAGGATAAAGTGCGCCCTGATCGCTAAGCCACATCACCAGATCAAGATCACCGAAAGGGGAGCCAGTCATACGTTTGAAAACGTCTTGCCATTGAGGAATGACTTCCGGTTTTATTTGTTTGCACCTTGCAACATTGACCTTGGCGGCATCAAGTTTGAACACATTTTTGTCGAACCACGGATGCCACATGTATATGAGTGTGGCACCACGCACACCTTTCATATCCTCTCCAGTGGCGTCCTTGACGCCGGAAACCCAATCATTGAATACCTCTTTCGATCCAGTGCTATCACTGAAGCTGGTCGTGCGATCGGCCATTCGAGTGAGCCTATCAATCGGCTTTTCATCGTAGAGATAGGCAGGGAGGGACATTCCTGGTATTGTTGCATCAAGGATCGCGCCGATCTCTTTGGTGGGTTGAGGCGTAAGCGCGTGTGCTCCGGGCGTTGTTGTTTCGACGACGTCACCACTTGCTGTCACGCTTGATGCTGGGTGATGGTTTGTCTTGTATATGACGAATGGGAGAACAGCGAAGACTCCGACTCCAAGGATTGTGTAGGCGATCTTGTCTTCCTTCTTCATGGTGAGTCTGGTGTTGTGGCGTTTTCTTTGGCAGAACAGTTCAAACAGCAACAAAGTTGTCTCTTTGTCTGCCTGCGGCTTCTTCTGGAATGCTGACCAATAGCGGAACAGTCAATTGCGGAGGTTCTCATGGGCAGACTCCGGCGCGTCACCGGCCGTTGACTCACCCTTCGATGTTCGGCCCGTTGTGTGGCGGCGGAGGAATCGCATGTAAAATCAGTTCAGGGTGGTGTGGCTTTCTCCGAGGTGATCTTCACCCCGTTTTTCAGTTTGAAGGCGTAACTAAGTCCATCGGTTGTTCTCCCTACAAGGGCAATTTCATCAGAAGGCTGCGTGCCGCCCACAAAGGCGAGCATCCCGGAGACTTGCTTGCCACTTCCCGTGATGACCTCCACTGACACTCCATCAGAGGAAAGTTGGAAGGACATCTGACCACGAAAGCCGTTGAGTGAACCGGAAACATCGCCGGATTGGGTCTTTAGAAGAAATGATTCCTCTAGATCAACCCTTAAGTCGGAGCTCGAGCCCGTGATAAAAATGCCTTGGAGCACGGCGCTCCCCTTTGTGTAGTATTTTGTCAGCTTCAGACTGTCAAACGGTCCATAGGTCTTCTCTTTGACTTGCTTACCGGGGCCGAGCAGCACTTGGTATGTTGGTTTCGTCTCAGCCGGTTTGGCGCTAGTGGAGGCATCGGAGGCCTTCCGGTCCGGGAAGTTAACGACCAAGGATTGAATGGTTGAAAGCTCGCA
>JBEBHM010000922.1:0-3063 GCA_040080875.1 Pirellula sp. | reverse complement strand
ATGAAGCCCACCTGGATCGCAGCACTCGCGCTCACTGCCGCTTGCGGCGGTAGCAAAGACCCCAACGGCGGTAGCACTGGTGGTGGCGGCGGTGGCAATAGCAGTTCTACCGGCATTGGTGCCGCAGTTTCACTAGCTCTAATCAAGAACAACACTCAGGCTTTCCTAGGTTCGCAAGCGAGTACGACAGAAATCACCGGCAACGCCTTCGTTCGCGCCATCCACAAGCACAACCTGGACGGCATGGCGGATGGAAACGCGGATGGTGGAGACACAGGCATCGGCATTTCTTTCGGACTCAATCAAATCGATGATGACGTGATTGTGGAAGTGAAACGAGACCTTATCGTCGGCGGCAATGTGACCATCGAGGCGTTGGCTCTCGTTGATAGCGATCTAGAAACCAAGGCCAGTGCCAATGGCACTTCTAATTCCAGCAACAACCCGGATCAAGAAGCCCAAGCCCAACGCAATCCCAATGCCTCCAGCAACCCTGGTGCTTCTAGCAACACAGGATCGCAATCCGCCTTACCATCGTCCACTTCTTCCGAAACGACGCAAGCCAACTCGAGCACACAATCGCAATCCAATTCGCAATCCCAGGGCCTCGGCGTTGCCGCTTCGGTCGGATTCAACATCTTTCAAGTCACCAATACGACCACGATTGCCAACAACGTCGATATCGTTGCGACCGGAACAGTGAGCATCTCGGCCAACGGGCACTTTGATGCTGAGACCAAAGCCACCGGCACAGCGGTATCGACCGAGGAATCCGACGGAGTTGCAGCCGGGGTCGGATTCAGCTATGCCGACGTCGATAATCTTGCAAGCGTTGGCAACAATGCCACTATCAAGGGGACGAACGTCACGCTTGAGGCCCTCACTAAGAGCCCCGGTTCTGAAACCGAAATCAACGAGTTTCTAGTCTGGGGCGCTGCTGCAGCTGGCGGTACAGGTGACTTCGCATTCGCTGGTTCGGTCGCTTTGAACATCGTCGACCTGACTTACATGGCTACTTCGGGTGCGGGCTCGTCGCTCAAGGCAACCACCGACAATCTAACTGTGCGTGCCGAGATCGACATGAACCCGCAAACGCTTGCTGCAGGAGCTGGGTTTGCAACGCAAAACGATTCGACCGTCGTAGGCGGGTCCGTGGCCTTTGCCGAGGTCGATCTCAACGCCACAGCATCAATCGGTGGCAATGCGGACGCTTCCAAAGCCATGGTTGTCAATGCAGAGACAACGATTAAACCGACAGTCACCAACGTCCCTGAACTTGACATCGATATCGACTTCAACACCGTTGCCGTAATGGGCTCCGCGAGTGGCGGAGATGATGGATACGCTGGTGCCGTTGCGGTGGACGACTATAGCATCACGACACATGCGTTCATCGCTCCCAATGCGCAAATCAACCAAGCTGCCGACGTGCTCGACTCTGCATCACAGTCCGTTTCGGTTACCGCCGATAGCGATGTCGATGTCACCTCGGTCGCCGGCTCGTTAGGTGTGTCTGCCAAGGGGACGGGAGTTGGAGCAGGGTTGCAATTGGGGATCATCAACAAGGACACCAAGGCATACGTTGGCAATGGTGCCAACGTAAGTTCCAAGGGGGGAGTGATGGTCGATTCAGGCTCCACCGAAAAACTAATCAGCGTTTCAGCGAATGCAGGTGTTGGCAAGTCGACTGGACTGGCAGGGTCGGTTTCGGTGTACGTCATGAGCACCAACACAGGCGCCTATGTCGACAACAACGCGGATGTTGTTGCGACAGGAAATATCGACATCAAGGCCAATGGTTCGTTTGCGCTAACAGGTGTTGCGGGTGCCATCGGCGTCGGTGGCGATACGGGAATAGGGGCAGCCAACACGACCATTGTACATCACGACACTGTTCAAGCTTGGGTAGGAACCAGTGCCCTGATCGATACGGATGGAGTTCTCGGACTCAATGTTCAAGCCACTTCCAACGAGGACATCATTGGAATATCAGCAGCGGGAGGCGCTTCGGGCTCGGACGCATTTGCCGGGTCCGCAACGGTGTTGGTACTCGACGAATTCACGAAGGCATTCGTCAATCCCAATGTAACACTGAACGCACACAATGGACCGCAAGTGGGAGCACCCAACGTCGCACTCAAGGCCATCGGTACCACCACCATCGTTACGGTCGCTGGCAATTTGGCCGCGTCGGGCTCCAACGCCGTCGGTGTCGGAGCGGATGTTTCCAAGCTTAATAAAGAAACGTCTGCCTATATCGCTTCAAACGCGATAGCAACTGTCGAAGGAGACATCTACGTACTCGCCGACTCGGCCGAAGACTTTACTTGCGTGGCAGCCGGTTTAGCTGCAAGCGGATCTGCGGCAGTCGTTGTAGACGCAGCCATCACAATCCTCGATATCGATACGCGTGCCTTTATCGGCGATGACCCAAGTGACATACTTCCCTCGCTTGGACCAGGCAACGTTCACGCAACCGGCAGCATCATTGTCGATGCCAACGACTCCACTCAGTTGGACAAAGTCATCGGTGTGCTCGGAGTTGGAGGTTCCGTAGGTGGTGCGGCGGGGGTCGGCGTATCATCGATCAATAAAAGGACCGAAGCATTCATCGGAAAGGATGCTGTCGTGGCTGCGGACGGCCAAGGTGGCTCAGCTAACGTAAAGAACGGTTTGTTTGCCATTACCTATAGTCCATCGCCAACAAACACTACGGGCGTCAACGCAAGCGGTCCTGGAAGCGCCGACGCCACATCCAACGTCAATACCTTGCGGGACCAAGGGGAAGTCGGTGCACCCGGCGTTGGCGAAATGAAACCGCACAACGACGCGGACAACGTAGCCACCGATCCATCCAACAGCGCACAGCGCACGTTGAGTCCGGCCGTTCGCAGCGGGTTCAAAGGCCTGTCGGTTACCGCAACCAACAAAGATGACATCGAGGTCTATACGGTTGCACTTGCATTCGGATCCGTTGGAGTTGCAATCTCGTCAGGAATCAGCGTCGTAGAGAATGAAACGCTTGCCTACATTAGCGAGGGGGCTGTCATCAACTCCAATCAA
>JBEBHM010000921.1:0-3064 GCA_040080875.1 Pirellula sp. | reverse complement strand
GAGTACGACGAGACAAAAACATGCCTGCATCGGTACGAGCCGCCGTCACGCCGCGAGTGAAAGCTGATAATGAAATCGGCAAATGGAACCGTTTTGAAATTACCGTTCAAGGCAAGAAGGTCACTGTCGTGCTCAACGGAGAGAAAGTTATTTCCGAGGCAGAGATCCCAGATTTGCCCGCCAAAGGACCGGTCGTATTGCAACATCACGGCAGTCAAAAGGATGGCAAATGGACCAGCCCACCCGCGTTGGTGCAATTCCGTAACATCATGATCAAAGAGCTACCATAGCGCGTCGACGAGGCCAACTACTGGGGTAGTGGAGGTTGTCAGACCTCCTAGATCGCGGACATCTTTAACTATTGGGGTAGTGGAGGTTGTCAAACCTCCCAGATCGCAGAGATCTTTAACAAGATCCACTACCTTCAACCCCTAAAAAAGAATCGATATGGTTCAAGAAAAACAAAGCGAGTGGCACGAACAGTGGCAGATGTTGCGCGACGACGAGCTCTTTCTTTTCAAGGACTGGATCCATCCGCAAACGCTCGATGACTTTCGAAATCAACGTGTACTCGAATGCGGCTGCGGTGGAGGCCAACACACTTCCTTTATCGCACCGCTGGCCTCGCATGTGACTGCCGTCGACTTGAACACATCCGACTTAGCCCGTCAACGCAACGATGACAAAGACAACATCGCGTTTGTGGAAGCGGACATCGCCAAGATGGATCTTGGAGACCAATTCGACATTGTGTTTTCCATCGGGGTCGTTCATCACACCGACGATCCGGATTCGACTTTTCAAAACATGGTTCGGCATACTCGGCCTGGGGGCAAGACGCTCGTTTGGGTTTACTCGCAAGAGGGCAACTGGTTGATCGACAAGGTGGTGGAGCCTATTCGAAAACGATATCTAGTAAACATGTCGAGAAAGAGTCTGCTGCTCCTGTCGAAGTGGATTACGGCCTGGCTGTATCTGCCCATTTACACCATTTACTTGCTCCCGTTGCGATTTCTCCCGTTCTACGAGTACTTCCAAAACTTTCGGAAATTGTCTTTCTATCGCAACACGCTCAATGTGTTCGACAAGCTTAACGCACCTCAAGTAGACTTCATCTGCCGAAAACGCATCGAGGGTTGGTTTGCACCGGATAAATATCGAGATGTGCACATCAGCCCGTACAAAGGAGTCAGTTGGCGAGGGAGCGGAATCAAGCTCTAATATTCATGAACACCGATAGCCCAACTAGCCGATCTACCGCGAGCAAAGCACCCGATGCGAGCCACGGAGAAATCGAAGTCTCGGGGTTTGAGACGATGGCTGACTCGATGGAGTTTGCCGACAACTACAACCGGTGGATCCTTTCGAAGTTCTTGCCCGTGATGGGCACTTCGCTATTGGAGATTGGAACGGGCCAAGGGAATTTCAAGAAGTACGTCGATGGCAGAGTTGCGAACTATGTTTCGCTGGACATCGATGAAAAGGTAATTGAGCGAGCCAGGGCACGAGACCCGAAGGGCAAATACGAAGTCGCAGATATTTCGAAGCGGAGTTGTCTTGAGTTGAAAGCCAGATTTTCTTTCGACTCGATAATTTGCGTCAATGTGCTGGAGCACGTCCCGGACCATCGCTCAGGACTTCACCATATGTTGGAGTTATTGGAACCCGGCGGGCATTTGCTTTTGTTCGTACCATCGTTTATGCACCTCTACAATGATCTCGATAGGTTGGCAGGGCATTTGCGGAGATACCGGAAGAGAGACGTACGCGATCTATTGCCGGTAGAAGGCGGATTCGAGCTTGTCCGTTGCGAGTACTTCAATCCGGTGGGGGCAGTGGGTTGGTTGGCCAACAAATTCGCGAAACACAAAAACATCAATTCTCAGAATGTCAATTCGCAAGTCCAGATGTTCGACCGCTATTTAGTCCCGCTGTCCAGGCTACTCAACCCGTTGACGAGTCGATTCTGGGGACAGTCGCTGGTTTGTGTGATTCGAAAGCAAGCTGTCATTTAAGCGACACCTCTCGCTGATCTCCACCTCCAAGCGATTTCGTGTCGTCGACTTGCTTTGATCTGTGCTGGTCTGTGCCGCCTGTGCTGCTGGTCCGAATTGTTCGATCTTCAATAATCCAACCTTTATTTGGGTTTCGCGATTTACTCCCGACAGGGACGACAGATGCCAATGCGGTGGTGATCGCCGCACGCCAGTTCGGGGGATGTGACCATCGGAATGGATGGAGCAAGAATCATCTGGTTTGGATTTGAGGATTTGGCAGTTGTATGTGAATCCAAAGCGTTAAAAAGGTCTGATTCCCTGGTTTGTTTTGCGGTTTTTTGTTGGGACACATTTTCCATTTCGGACACCTTTTCCATTTCCCTTTTCCATTTCCGCGTTTCACAATGCGGTGGGTCGACTCGTTAAAATTGAAAAGCAATGGTAACCGTCCAATTTCCAAAGGCATTCGAACAGTGCCACCCACCTATGGACTTGGAAGTCGGTATTCGCTAGACTTGTGCCAACTCTGGAGAATTGCCATGCGGACTATGCGGACTGTGCCGTGCGGAACTGTGCCGGAACTGTGCCACCCACCCCTTGACTTGGAATCCGGCATTCGCTAGATTTGTGCCACACAGGAGAATCAAAATGCCTAGACCCTTACGTTCTGAAATCTACAATCCAAACGATATTTCAATTTGCCATGCGGTACAAAGGTGCGTACGCAGGGCGTACCTTAGCGGTGTGGATGAACATTCCGGAAAAGATTACTCCTACCGCAAAGAATGGATTCGACAACGGATCGAAAAACTCGCTTCCGTATTTGGCGTCGATGTTTTGACTTATGCGATTCTCTCCAATCACCTACATGTCGTGTTGCGCAACCGGCCCGATGTCGTGGAGACTTGGTCGGATAAGCAAGTCGCCTTGCGTTGGCTGCAGATTTTTCCGGGGAAACGCATCGACGAGCAGTTGGGCGATCCTACCACCTCCGATGTCGATGCGCTGGCAAAAGATGCAAAGAGGCTGGCTTTGGTTCGCACACGCTTGTCGGATATCTCTTGGTT
>JBEBHM010000920.1:0-3069 GCA_040080875.1 Pirellula sp. | reverse complement strand
ATCAACCCGCCCCGTTCGCGAATCGTTTTGAATTCGTGATAGCGACCGGTAATGAGCTTGTGAGGATAGATCTGGTGGCCGGTATCCCAGATCAGCCGATCCCGTTTAAAATCAAATACGCTGTGCAACGCCAAGCACAACTCCACGACGCCGAGGTTGGAAGCAAAATGCGCAGTTCGCGTTGCCAGTAGATTGCATAGGACATCTCGAATCTCGAGAGCCAGTTGTTCCAACTCCGTCACGGACATTTTCCGCAACGGTTCAGAAGATTCGAGCTTTGAGAGCAGTTCATGCATGACGAATCAATGACTCCTGTCCGTGATGTATCTTGCTAGTTGTTTCAGTGGTCTTGCGGCGGGACCCAGGGATTGGACGATTTCGATGGCTTGTTCGACGAACTGTTCCGCGCGTTCGCGACTGGCTTGGACTCCATAAATTCCTGGGAAAGTAAGTTTCCCACGATCATGATCCTTACCCGTTCGCTTTCCAGTGTTTTCGGCGGAACCCTCGACGTCTAGTAGATCGTCCGCAATTTGGAACGCAATTCCTATGCTTTCGCCATAGTTTGACAGAATTTCGAGCTCCCGATCGTCTGCTTTGGCGGCAATTCCGCCCAGGAGCACAGACGCCCGGATCATCGCCCCGGTTTTTCGTTTGTGGATCGTGTGAAGTTTGGCGGCATCTCCACCCAACCTTTCGGCCAGCAAATCGTCGACTTGGCCCCCCACCATACCCTCCGAGCCAGCCGCTCGAGCCAAGACCAAGCAACATCGACACGCGCAACTTGCGTCCGGCATGTCAGATAAAATCGTTTCGAATGCCAACGTTTGAAGGCCATCGCCGGCAAGGATCGCAGTCGCCTCGTCAAACTGAATATGGCACGTTGGCCTGCCACGGCGCAA
This sequence comes from Pirellula sp., assembly GCA_040080875.1. Lineage (GTDB taxonomy): Bacteria > Planctomycetota > Planctomycetia > Pirellulales > Pirellulaceae > JBKCUI01. Next base: position 2,167 of record JBEBHM010000920.1, on the reverse strand, counting down.
ATCGTCGTCATCCATCGCCGGTAGATCATCATGGATCAGCGAATAACAATGAATCATCTCAAGAGCTGCCGCACACGGCATCGCGACCGAATGGTTACTACCCAACGCTTCAGCACTCAGCAAACACAATATCGGGCGCAATCGCTTGCCCGGCGAAAGCAAAGAATAGTGCATGGCCTCACGAAGTCTCGATGGACAATCAGGGGACAAACGAGCGAGGCTATCAAGCAATTTTGAGTCGACTTGACTAGCTAGATCCTTCCATCGATCCAGCAAGTTCGTTAATTCGTCTGATAGATTATTTTTGGTTTGCACGGGCGCGCTACGGATACAGCTCAGAACGGATCCCCCTCGACAGAGTAGTATTGTAGACCCAGGTCAAAGAAATTGTAATGATGTGGCATTGCCGCGACGAAAAATCGATTTCCAAATGTCAAAATGGGCAAGCTCGATGGCGATTTGGTATCATTTGACTCTGTTCGTATCCAAGCGTTCATCCTTTCTGGTCACAGACTTTCTGGCTATAGGAGCGTTATCATGTCTTCCATTTCACGACGAAGATTTCTTTCGGTCGCCGCTTCCACTTCGGCCGTCGGAACCGCCTCGTTTCAGCCTGGCTTTTTGCCGCTGCTCCGTGCGGAAGACGTCAAGTTAGACGCGGAGCACGTCAAATTCCGACCCGAAATCGAACCCCTGGTGCGATTGATAGAGGAGACTCCACGCGAAACAATCGTCGACAAAGTCCTGGCCGAGATCAAGGCGGGTACAAGTTATCGCGAATTGCTGGCTGCTCTCTTTTTGGCGGGCATTCGAAACGTTCCACCTCGGCCCGCGGTCGGGTTCAAGTTTCACTGCGTGCTCGTCGTTAACGCAGCCCACCAAGCTTCGATGGCCGCTTCGGACAACGCCCGCTGGCTGCCGCTTCTGTGGGCCATCGACTACTTCAAGAGTTCACAGTCGTCTGACGCCAACGAAAAGGAAGGGGATTGGAGGATGCCGGCCGTGAATTCCAGTCGACTTCCAGCCCCCGATCGCGCGATCGCGACGCTCGATCAAGCGTTTACGGACTGGGACGAATCTGCAGCAGACGCAGCAGCAGCGGCGGCCACTCATGTCGCAACCAGCAGTCAGTTGCTGGACATGTATGCCAAATTCGCGGCCCGGGACTTCCGCAGCATCGGACACAAATCGATCTACGTCTCCGGTGCGTTTCGTACACTCTCGGTGATCGGTTGGGAGCATGCAGAGCCTGTGATGCGATCGTTGGCATTCGCCATCATGAATCATACGGGCGAGCAAAACCCCTCCAAGAACGACCTTGAAGCAGATCGGGCTGGCAGATTCAACTGGGGAATCGTCGATACGATCTCCTCGAATTGGCTCTTTGGCACCAAAGACGAAACCGCGAGCCTGCGTGTCCTTGAAGGGCTCCGCCAGCTCTCTCCAACGGAGTCGTCCAAAATGGTCGTCGAGATGATTAACAAGGGAGTGCACCCGAGAAGTATCTACGACGGAATCTTGCTAGCTTCAGCGGAATTGGTCTCGCGTCAACCAGCCATCGTGCCGCTCCATTCCATCACGACCAGCAATGCAATGCATGCATTGTTCTATCAAGTCACCGACGATCGCTTGCGCAAATGGCTCTTGCTCCAGAACGCCTCCTTCTTGGCTCATTTCCGAGAGGCAGCCAACGTGCGAGAAAAAATGACTTCGAACAAGCTCGATGCCATGGAAGCACCCAGCGGCAAACCAAGTTCTGTTGATGAGATCTTCTCCAAAGTCCGAAAAGACAAGCCAGCTGCCGCCACCGATATTTTCCATTTCCTCCATGCAGGGGGACGACCGGAACAGATACTTCAAAAAGCGAGAGAACTGGTATTCCTCAAAGGAACCGATTCTCATGATTACAAGTTCAGTTCGGCGGCCATCGAAGACTCGGCGGCGATCTCGCCGAAGTGGCGTATGCACTACTTGGCAGGCTGCAGTCACCTATTGCACGGGACAACCGAGCCGACAACCGCGTTGGCCCAAAAAGTCCTCGCATTTCGTTCGTAAACGCAACACTTTGGAATGAGCTTATCCATGGACAAACCCGTTCGAATACTTTTTTTGTTTGCCCTCGCCGTTGCCCCCATATTCGATTGTTGGGCGGCGATTGCAATCGCAC
>JBEBHM010000232.1:0-11507 GCA_040080875.1 Pirellula sp. | reverse complement strand
GAGTCGAAGCCGTGTGGGTGATTCACCGAAACGCTGCTCATGAGGATGAACTTGGCGGCCTTTGTAGGCTGTAGCGATTCGATCGCCCGGCACAGCTTTGTCGTGGCGCTCGTGACGAGATCGCGTGGCGGCCCCAATACACCCTTGATACTGATAACGTGGCCGAGGCACGAGATGACGGCATCGCTGCCGCGGACATGGCGCTGTAGCTCCTGATCGCCTAAAGAGAGCAAGTCGGCTTCAACCACAGTCAAACTTGGGTTTTCGGCGGCCTCCGCCGGCAGCTTCTGGGCGGATCGCACTATCGCACGGACTTTGACGCCGCGACTCAAAAGCTGCGCCAAGACGCGCTGGCCTGTGCGTCCAGTTCCGCCAACGAGAAGAACCGTCTGTTGCGTAGACATTGCTTTACTTTCTGATCCTGTCTTGCGTGCCTTTAGTCACTGTATCCACCATGTTGGGAAAACATTTGTGCGAACTCCCACCAAACCACGAAGCAACTGGCTCGTTCGTTTCTTGCGAAAATAAAGAGCCGCAATTTGTCGCGCAAGCGAGCCCTCAGGGTGCGCGACATTATCCAGTATGAAGCGCTCACCGTCGCGCAGATTCCGAGCAAAAAGACTTTGCTCGCGGTTTTTCCGATCGCGTTCTATCGACGTTTTTGCATGAAACGCCTATTTCTTCGTGGTATTTACGTCACTCTTTTTTTTGGACAAAGCGGAAAAGTAATGACGTGGTTGGGCTTCTTCTCGGCACGAATCTTGCTTTAACGTATCTGGACTTAATTGTCGGCCTCTACAACGGGGTGACGCCCAACGTCAATCGTTAGTACGTGCCTGAATTGCATTGAATTCTCGCGACTAGGTAGCTCTGCCAAGAAGACGATTCCATTTAAGAAGGACTTATAGACATGACCGCAACAAAGTTCTCGCGCGATGCGATTCGGGTCGCATGGTCAATGGCAGCTGGTTTGATCGTGCTATTGCCCGTCGTCGACGACAGTCGCGGTACGATCGGCGCCCAGGAACGTATGCTTGTTCCGCTGGTGCAGAGCATCAATGCTTTGGAGCGTGATCTGTCAACGCGCCGGGGCGAGGCGGGTTTGAAGGACCAACTCCAACTGGACGAACTAAAACGACTAGCTGGCATTCCGGCGGCCAAAGCAAGCTCAGCAGAAATTATGCAAGTGAAAGCGATTCATCAGAAACTCCATGCCTTCGCGCAGGATGCACGGAATCGAGGCGTGTCGCAGTTGCCGACGTTTCGGAGCGTGCAGCAAAACCTCGACTCGCACATCGCCCGGTTCCCGCCTCCAGTGCTCGACAGAGAAAAATTAGGGCCTATGAAAGACCGAACCGAACGGGCAGCGAGGGAACAGCCGTTGATCCCCTTGGTCCAAAGCATCGTTGCGCTAGAGAGAGAACTGTCCATGCTGCCAGGAACAATCGGCTTGAAGGACCAACTCCAACTGAACGACTTGAAACGCTTGGCTGGCATTCCTGCCGACAAGGCTGGCCCAGTAGAGGTTATGCAAGTGAAAGCGCTCCATCAGAAGCTCCACGCATTCGCGCAGGATACACGGAATCGCGCTGTGTCTCAGCGGGCTACGTTTCAAAGCGTGCAACAGAGCCTTGACGCATACATAGCCATGCTCTCTGTTCCAGTGCTGGAAAGGGACAAGTCAGGCCAAAGCAAAGTCGGGACCGATCGGCCGAAGAGCACGCAGGACCTAGAAGGCCCATTGAGGGACGCCAAGCAGCTTCAGGAGATGAAACCCACCCAGGACGCTTCGCAGCTTCGAATACGCAAGCGGCCGATTGACGACGATCCGCGGGGCATGAAGGTGCGGACAACACCCGATCCTGCGGTCCTAAAACTTCGAAACACGTGGCCGTTCGAACTCGTATCGCCGCCGCATCAGACTAGCGGTGTTTTCCCGATTACGAATGATTATTACTTTGAAAACACGGCCCAGGTCATCGGCCCGGAGCGCAGGACCTTTCCCAGGGGTCGGGTGGTCGTTTCCACGGGGCAGTTCGGGACTGGACCCGCGGCGTGGGTGCGCGATCTCATGGACGGCAACGGACAATTTGACGCGTCCTCGCTTTCTACGAGGTGGAACTTCCCGATTACTGCTAGGGATGAGCTTGGCACGGACAATGCGCTCCTGAAACTGCGGGACGGCAGTCTATTGGCTATACGAAACGGCGTGACATGGAGGCCGCTGGCTCCCAAGCCCGCGTGGTGGGATCATGTGAACGTTGGGACATACGCTAAAGGCGCACGTGTTGGGGCCTTCGTGTTTCGATCGACTGACGGCGGAGAACATTGGCAAGAGCAAACGATCATTGACCCGGCCAACTTCGATGGAGGACGTTATGCCGTTCCGCGTCCTCTTACGAACTGTTTCGGCGGCTGGGACCGCATCGAGGGATACGCAGACCCCTGGAATGGTCACGTGTACCTGTCCTGCAACGCGGCGGGCGGGCCAGTAGTGGACTATTCTACCGGCGCGGTCGTGGAACCAGAAACGCACACTCATTACGTGTTCAAATCGACAGACAACGGCGAGACGTGGCAATCCATCCTCAAATTCGACGCTGCCACACCGATAGTCATGACCTCGACTCCCAACGGACGCTTTTACGTTTTCAGCGTAATGGAAGTAGGAACGCCGCCCAACAACCACTATCAGCCCACTCTTTTCTATTCACTAAACGGCCCCATGTTTAGTAGCGGTAAGCCCGTGTACTATCAGGTGGACGGTGGCGTTACAAGTATCCCCGTTCTCGTTGGGGCCGACCCTATGTATTCGCATTTTGTCTACAAGGCCACCAACTCCATCTCGCGGATCAGCACCGACACCACGTCGAGCCGAGTTCGCCTGACATATCCATGGGTGAATGCGAATGGCAGGACAGCCATCGCGGTGATCAACGTCGAGGTCCCAAACGACTTCGCTGCCCCTGTGGTCTTACCGGTCGCAATGTTTCAAGCGATCGACTCGTCATGCTCGGTGCTTGCATCGAGCTTCATTGATCCCGACGCAACCGGCGCCGTCAACTGGAAATCCAATACTGCCATGCTCTACTGGATCGAGGGTTCGACCGACGTAGCCAAGGAATCCTATGTGCGCTACTGCGTGTTCCACGGCGAGTCCGGCTACAGCCCGCCCGCAATTATCGGTGGCCCCTCGAAGCCGACGGTCAGCTCGGGCCATTACACCTACGGGGGCTCCTACACGCACTCGGACGGTAGCCTGAACTTCCTACCACTGTGGGTCGAGGCTGGAGGTATCCGAGCCAACCTAGTGACTGTCCCGCCCGACCCGGGCCCGGTTCGCTTTAACGCGGTCTGGACCAAGGCAGCTGGCAACAATCCAGCGGTATGGGGCTGGGCCTTACCCGACCTCGACAAGAGGGCTATCGAAATGTCGATGCAAGGCTATCGTCTGGATGACCTCAACGCCTTCGTCATGCCGGACGGAAAGGGCGAACGGTATAATGCAGTCTGGACCAAGACTGCGGAGGACCGTCCATTCGTTGCGGGCTGGACCAAGCAGGATCTTGATAATCGCGACATGGAACTCAGCAAGCAGGGCTATCACGTCCAACGTGTCAACGCATTCGTCATGGCCGGAATGCAGGGGGAGCGATACAACGCCATTTGGACTAAGAGTACTGAAGACCAAACCGCCGTGTGGGGCTCGGTGAGGACAGATTTCGACACGCGAACTGCGTTACTTCGATCAAAGGGCTATCAACTGAAGTGCCTCAGCGGCTTCTGCCTGCCTGGAGAACCGGAGGAACGGTATTGCGCTGTCTGGACGAAGACCGCAGAAGATCGACCGTCCGTCTGGGGGTATTCCATCTCGGATTTCGAGACTCGCGCCAAGGAAATGAACGCGAAGGGCTACAGGGTATTGGACCTCAACATCCACGTCCTACCCGTCGAGCAGAGTGAGCGATACAACGCCATCTGGGCCAAGACACCTGAGGACCACCATGCAGTCTGGGGCTGGTCTCGATCGGACTTCGACCGAGAACAGGTCAAATGGCGGAAGAATGGCTACGTTCTGACCGAGGTCAACGCCTACGCGCGACCGTGAACGAGGTTCGCGGATCAACTAAGCATGACGCGTTGAACTAAACACTATTCCTTCTCCGATGCTATGCCCGCTTGAACTTCAGCCAAGAAAGTGGCGACTTCTTTGAATAGCTCAGTCGCATGACCAACAAAGATGTGGCCGCCGCTCGGATAGATGATGAGTTTTGCGCCGGCCACGGATCGAGCAATGTGGCGAGCGGCGGCTGCGGTCTGGAATCGATCGTCCTCCACCGAAATCTCCAAGGTCGGGACGCGAATTGATTCCAGCGCCATCGGTTTGGGTGTGCCTGCCAGTTGCGCGTCGTTCATAAGCCCTTTGGCTCGCAAGCTGACTGGGAGTATGTCGCGAAGTATCTTTCGCACTCGCTGTTGCTCGCTGGACGAAGCCTGCCGCACCAGTGCCGGATCAGTTGCAAGCAGCGCTCCGATCATCGTGTCTTCGGCACATGCCATGCCCGCCCAAAACAGGAAGTCCGACTTCAACCCGTACTTCTTAATCGCCGCGCCAACGGCATTCGGTCGAAGCGGCATTCGAAGACCTTGCTCCCAACGCTGACGCGATCTCGCGCCTTGCCGATCTCGTTCGCAAATCTCCAATAAACAACGCCGACAAAACCCAAAAGGCTCAGGGAAATGACGATCGAGCCAATTCCTACGATTCCCATAAAATCTCCAAGAGTTAGTTTGCGAAAAGCAACTTCTCTGGGTCCCAGGCTTCTAACGTCTCTGGTTTTCTCTGGTTACTCTGGTTCCCAGGCTCTGCCTGCGAACCCAATGAATTGCAGGCTCCGCCTGCCGTCGTGACAAAAGACACGGCGACTCGGCAGGCAGTGCGACGGTTCAAGTTGCGGTATTGGCTGGCTGCGATCGAATCATCTCGTTGGCGGTGTACTCAAAGCGTTTTTCAACATTGCGACGCTAGCCATCGCGATGTGATGGTGCTTCTTAATGCGTTCGTGGGATTCACGTTGCATTACAATTTTTTTCGCTTCGATAGAATGACTCGCACGCAACGCGTCGTCTAAATCGGAATCCACGCAACCGTTGAGACTTGCGGCAAGATTCTTTTCGTGGAACTCCAAAGCTGCCTCCATGGTTTCAATGACATCCGCATGTTCGCTGATGTTCTTCTTGTGGTGTCGAAGCATCGCGGCAATCTGATCCAAATCGTCAAGAGCTTTTGAAAGCTCAGACCGCCATTGCTCGATGTCGAAGTCCCACATCGAGATATCGCTTTGCCAACGTCGGTGATCAGAGTGCAGTTCGGCTGGCGATTCTGTGTTCTCGTTCATCTTTTTCCCCTTTCTTATTAAAGATAGCCACAGCATTTAGTCTATTGTGTGTGCAAACGCCGTGCCGATGGAGTCGGTGGAATGAGGTACTGTATATACTCGCTAGAGTTCAGCTAAATCAAAGCACCGATGAGCTCGCTTGGATTGAGTCGCGCTTCCGAAATGGCATATTCGATGCGCGCGGCGATCTAGGTGCCGTCATCGCACCCACAGATTAATTTGGGACCAAGCCCACTACTAACTCAAAAGCCTCCTCGAGTGTGGCTTCAAGCTTTGCCATCGGGCATGGCTTTTCCAAGCATGCGAAAGCGCCTTCCGATCTTGCTAGGCGAGGCGAATACGCCCAACCTGACAAAATAATCACTTCCAGTGCCGGTTGGCGCATCCTCAATAAGTGCATTAACTCAATCCCACCCATATCGGGCAGGCTCAGGTCTAGGATCGCTACTTGGAACTCTCCCGTCGCCGCTGCTTTCAACGCCTGTTGAGCGCACCAGACTCCTTTCACTTGGTAACCGATGCGGGTGAACCATTGAGTCAGCATGTCGAGCAGATCCGGTTCGTCTTCAACGATGAGAAGAGAGTTACGCATCATTTTTTTCACCGTGGTAGGTAGTGCGAAGTCAGGTGCATATTTGGGTCGGTCGTACGTGGCCCCTAAATGCTGATCAACCAAGGCAACTCATTTCCTGACTGTTGATGGGTGCATTTTGCATTGTTCGGTCGGCATTCCAATCGAGTGCGACGCCATTCCGGTGCTGGCGGTTTCCACCAGGACGCAGCAATCTCTGCTGTCGTTGTGAATGAACGATGTTTCTAACCCATACCGACCTGCCAGTAAATCCTTCAATCGTCCGTTGAAGCGAGCCGCGTGCGCACCGTCTGTAACATCATGGTCGAATAGGATGGTCATCCCCATTAAAACGTCTAGACTGAATCAAGGGAAACAACGCGAATAGAATCTGGCCGAACAGGCCAAGCAGCGAGGGAAGCGTTTTGTACAACCCGAAGTGCTCCATCCAACTGCGCCCGGCAAGTGTTACGGACAGGATAGCTTCCGAACCCAACAGAAAGAGCAACGCGGAGCCACCCACCACCATTCGTTCAATAAAAGCAGGCCGGACCAAGTATCGGAGTAAAACCCTTTTGCACACAATCCACGAGATCGCAAGTATGACGGGTAATTCGATTGCAACCGCGATGAAGTCTCCGACCGACGATGCTAGCACCAACGTTCGCACAGTGCCCAACAAAAAACCAACAACAAATACCAGGGCGAAATAGGTGGTCCCGGCTCGTAACGCGTTGCTCATTTCAATCAGAACCCTGCTCAACCATTTTCCAAGGTCCATTGAACGGCCAGGCGGTTTAACTCAGCAGCATTGGCTGCACCCAATTTGCGTTTGAGATTTTCGCGGTGGGTGTCGATGGTATGAGTGCTCAGAAAAAGTTTATCCGCAATTGCGCCGCTGGTCAGGCCATCGCCAATCATACGAAAGATCTCTAATTCACGGTCAGTCAGCCGCTCCATCGCGTCCTTGTTCTCGCTTCGGCCTTCCAATGCTTGCGCGACGAGCCGTTTCGTCATGGCCGGGCTAACAAAACGCTCACCCTTGAGCACCGTACTGATCGCTTCAATCACCTTTTCGTTGGATTCCTGTTTGTTCAAGTAGCCCAGTGCGCCAGCTCGAAGAGCGCGCTCGGCGTAAAGAGATTCCTGAAAACCTGAGACGACAAGCATTTTGACGGACGGGTGTCGTGACTTCACATCCTTGATCAACTCGATGCCATTTCCGCACTTGAGTGAAATGTCCACCAGCATCAAGTCGGGATGGGTTTCTTTCACAAGCTCCAGCGCCTCTTCCTGCGTGGCTGCTTCACCGCACACTTCCCAGTCTCCGTGCGACGAAATGCGCATCGCCAACCCTTCTCGAACCATCGGGTGGTCGTCCACGATTAAGATCCTGGCAAGCGTCCTGCGTTCAGTTAACATCAGCTACTCCCTCGCGAAATCGTGCAAGTCAATCGCATTCCCCGCTCTGGCTTGCGCTCGATTCGGAGAACACCTCCGATCACACTAGCCCGGTATTCCATAATCGACAATCCCATTCCTTTACCAATGTTGCTGTCTAGGTGCCGAGTGCTCGGATCGAACCCGATGCCGTTGTCGCTCACTTCGAGGATGATGTGGTCACCGTCGCGCGCGAGCGAAATGATAATCTGGTCAGCGTGCCCATGCCGCAAAGAGTTGTTTAGAGCTTCTTGGGCGATCCGGTACAAGTGCGTGGCCGTAATATTGTTAGGGACTGTAACCGGGACCGGGCAATCAAAGCGGCAAGTAATATTGTCGTGCCCGTCGGTCATGGCGGCAAGCTCCATCAATGCCGATCGCAACCCTTCGGCATCAATCTGCACGGGCATAATGCCATGCGATAGCTCGTGAACATGCCGGTTTGCCAGCACCAGACCTTGCGACAGCCGTGCAGCGGATTTCTGAAGACGTTGAAAATGGGCGTCCTCGATAAGCCAAGTCCGGATCCCCTCGACCTCTCGTTGCGAGGCAGTTCCAAGAGTTTCAAGGAGCGTTCCAGCAAACAACGACAAGCCAGTAAGTTCTTGACCAGTCCCATCGTGTAACTCCTGACCGATGCGACGTTGCTCGTCGGATGCAATTTCGAGCAAGTGCCGTTCCAGCTCCTTGATCTGAGACAAGTCGCGAATGATTCCGGTAAACAGATTGTGTTGGTCGGTTTCGCTCACCGCTAGCCAAATAGGAAACAGGGTACCATCTTTGCGACGACCGACGACTTCCCTGCCTTTGCCGATAATGCGTGCCTCCCCAGTCTTTTCGTATCGGGCTATGTAACCGTCATGCTCGTCGTGGAAGGGGGCGGGCATGAGGATCTTGACGTTTGCGCCATGGAGTTCGGATTGCGTGAATCCAAACATCCGCTCGGTTGCCAAGTTGGCTTCGATGATCAAGCCCCGTCGATCGATCGTGATAATTGCATCCGCCGCTGTGCGTAGGATCGCCCGAATTCGTTCTTCGCTTTGCCGCAACGCCCGCTCGGCCTGTTTTCTGGCTGTGATGTCGCGGTGAATCGAAACGAAGTTGGTGCGATGGCCAGCGTCGTCGAACAACGGAGTAATGAACAACTCTGCATCATATGTCGTACCGTCTTTGCGGTAGTTGACCGTTTCGCAAAGGAAGGGGCGACCGGCAGCTAATTCGCTCTTGAGAAGTTGCATTTCGGTGCGGTTGACTTGTTCTCCCTGGAGAACTCGCGGCGTTTGGCCCACCAACTCGTCTTCCCTGTAACCTGTAATGCGGCACATCGCTTCGTTGACAAATCGGATGCATGGCCCTGGCCAGTCCAACTCGTCGTCGGTAATCACTATGCCTTCGGCTAGATGCGAAACGGCTTCTGCCAGCAACCGTATTTTGCTGGTCTGTGCGACGACGCGCTGCTCCAATTCATGCGTCAGTTCCCGCAAGGATTCTTCTGACTGTTTACGATCGGTAATGTCGTGGAGCAAACCATCGTAGGCAACCAAATTCCCGTGCGAGTCGTATTGAGGAGAGACTGTGTTCAGCACCCAGCGAAGTCCGCCGTCCTTGCGTCGAATACGGTGCTCGATGGCGGGTTGGATCTTGCCCGACAAGATTTTGGCCGCGTGTCTTTCGACTGCGGCGCGATCTTCCTCTGGCACCATCGCGATCCATAACATCTCGCTGGCAGCGAACTCATCAGGCGTGTAGCCGGTTACCAGTTCGCAGTTGGCACCGTGGAACGTATTTGCAGCTCGACCTTGTTCGATTTGCACACGGTAGACGTAGTCCGTCACCGCGTCGGTCAAGCGCCGATAACGCTGTTCGCTTTCCATTAGTTGTCGCCACATCCGTCTCTCGACCGTTAGATCGATCAAGGCAGTTCGACAACCGCGATCCGGTTCCGCGCCAAACGCAACACTCTCGAGGCGCACCGTCAAAAAAGTTCCGTCGGCACGTCTCATTTCCAGCTCACAGGTCTGCTTTGTTTCGTTCGATTGCAGAGCCTGGCGATGGAAATGGAACGCGTCTTGAGATTGGTGGACTATGAAATTCGACAGTTGCGATTGGATCAACGCTTGCCGCTCGACGCCAAGCATCCTGGTTACGGTCAAATTGGCATCGAGGATCTTTCCGAGCCGGTCGAGCGTGACGTAGCCAACGGGAGCAAATTCATATAGATCGGAATAGCGATCGAGCGACTCGGCAAGTTCCACTTGCGCTTCGCGGAGCTCTTCGTTTTGTAGTTGCAATTCCATCTGGTGGATTTGCAGCTCCTGAACCAGGCGTTGCACCTCTTCGGTCCCCATGTTCGCGATGTCGGATCGCGACGTGCGCGACATTTCCTCGGCGCGTTGTCGAAGCGTCTTGGGTGACTGAGAACTCTCCTTTTTATTCGTCATCAGTTCGTTCTCTTCGCGATCACCGAATCGCTCGTCGCATCTTCCAAGGCCAGTAGGATCAAATCGCCGACCCCTGCGGATTGTTCCAAACGTCGAGCGTTGAGGATGAAAACACGACGGCCTAACTTGGGAAGTACGACCTCCACTTCATAATTCTCCACGGTTGCCTTGGTGGGCAGAACCAATTCTAGCAACTCGCGGAGCTTAGGTACGTCCCATTGGCTGGCGCCTAGTTCATAAATCAATTCACCTTCGGTCTGCTTGGCGTTCGTCTGGAACGTGCGATAAAAGGATTGGTTCGCCGACAGTACTCTCAATTCTGGATTGAGCACAATCAATGGCTCGCGCACAGTGTTGACGATGCTCTCGAAGTAAGCTTTCGCCCTCTCGCCTGCTTTCAGTTGGCGGATGTCCACGAACGTCAGCACCAAGCCATCGATCACGTTGTCGGCCGTTCGATAAGGAATGATCCGCATCAAGTACCAAACGCCCTTGTTGGTTTGAACTTCGGCTTCCTTGAGCGCCAGTGTTTTCAAGACTGCTTTGCAGTCCGCCACAAGATCGATGTAATTCAAGTTCGAAGCCAACTCGGAAATTGGTCTGCCCAAGTCGGTTGGGCGAAGCATGACCAGTTCCTTGGACTGCTCGGTGAATCGTTTAATGTTCAACTCGCTGTCTAAGAAAACGGTGGCGATGTTGGTACTGTTGAGCAAGTTTTGTAAATCGTCATTGGACTGGGCTAGGCTGTCTAGCTTGGTTTGCAGTTCCGCATTGACCGTGGTCAATTCCTCGTTGAGCGACTGCATCTCTTCTTTCGAGGTCTCCAGCTCTTCGTTAGTACTCTGCAGTTCTTCGTTGGTCGATTGCAATTCCTCGTTGCTACTTTTGAGCTCTTCGTTGGAAGTTTCAAGTTCTTCCTGAGTCGTTTGATGGGATTCCTGCAGGTACTTCAGTTCCCGTTCGAGTTGCTCGATATGTTGGCTGTCGCGGGCGGTGAAGCGTGTCCGCTTTTTCGAGTTTGATTCCGGTGGGGCGAGTTGCGACGGACGAAATGTGACCAACATCAGTCCGCGAATAGACTCCGGTTCGTCAATCTTGGTCACCGTCAGGTCGACGCAAACATATTCGGCGCCGGTTTTGACGCGCACACCTTCTCGTACAACCTCTGAGCCGTCACGAATGCACTCCCGGACTGCCGTAGCCAATTCGATTTCCAATCCTTGACGGGCCATTGCGAAAGCGTTGTTCCGCGGCTCGCCCTGAGCAGGTTCCAAATACTCACCCGTATGTCCGTGGATGTAGAGGATGTCGCCGTGATCGTTTAGCACAAGGCTGGCCGGTGCAAAGCGGCCGAGCAACAATCGCTCTATGTTCGTAACGAACTGTTTCGCTTTGACTTCGGACGAACTGCGTGACGGAACGGCTGCACGCTCGTCGCCCGAAAGCGGATGCGATGGCAGTTCCTTAATCGCGCCGATCGATGTGCTGTTTGCCCTTCGTCGAAAGATCTTCCAGCGTTTGTCGAGCGGTTCGAACAGGTTCGTCAAGGAACCAATGGTCTCCGACGGCCCCAAGAACAGCAGCCCCTCGGATTTGAGCGCGTAATGAAAGATAGGCAGGATGCGTTTTTGCAAATCCGCATTCAAATAAATCAAC
>JBEBHM010000919.1:0-3076 GCA_040080875.1 Pirellula sp. | reverse complement strand
CATTGGCCCTGTTCCAACACGCTAAAATGGACAACCACAGCCCAAACTTCGGGATTTCCTACCATGCACTTGCTCCGTACGAAATTTCTTTCCCTTTCGAAAACAATTGCTTTAGCGTTTTTTCATACCTCGATTTTGGCCACCACGGTTTCCTTTTGCACGGCAGGCGAGAAGGAGGAACTGGCGGCCGTCAAAGCGTTGATTGCGATCATCGAAAACGGCAATGCAGGTCAAGCAAAGCAAGCGGAATCTCTGTTCGAATCGATCCCGATAGATTCGACCGCAAAAACCGATTGCAGCCAATGCGATTGCCTTGGTCCACATTCGAGAAAATCGGTTCTCCGAGGCGTGGAAAAGCATTACCTCTCCTTCGAAAGACCAAGCTATTGTCCCTGACTCGATCAAGATCGGCAAAGAAAGGATCAAGTTATGGCTGCTGCTGGAAGCGGGCGCAGCAGCCCAAGCCGAACCTCAGTTCAAGCGGCTGGTCACTATGTCGCTGAGCGTTGATTCAGCAAGCGGAGACCAAGCAACTAGTTGCGGCTTTATCGGTGGCGTCGTCGGAATGCTCCAAGCGGATGGAGCTGCCTCGTACATTCCACTCCCGGTATTAGAAAAAGCAAAAGAGCAATTGCTAGCGAGAGTCGAATCCAAAAATGCCAAGGCAAAACTGGAACAGAAGCTTTACGAAACGAGCCAATGGCGAGCGGAACTATCCACACTGGTCAGCAAATTCGAAAGCATAGGGATCGAAAAATCAGACAAACAAAACCGATCGATACAAGCGGAATTCGAACGAACAAAACAGGAGCAATTGGAATTGCTTGACGATTTGAAGTCGGCTCGCGGAGAAAAAAACATCTTAGAAGACCAGCGTAAAAAGTGGATACAAAACCGGAAGTCTATCCTCGCTCAAATGAACACGGAGACTCCAGGCAAGCCTGCATTTCCTGTTCCGCCTGGTCCAGCACCACACCAACCAGTCCGTCCGCGTGGCAGTTACAGAATCGATCCGAAGACGCAAGAGTCAAAATATGTACCGCCGTCGGACAGCGAGGAGAGACGCTATCGAGACGATCTGAAAACCTACGATGAGCGAGCGAAAAAATGGCGACAGCGAGGCGCCGAGTACCAAAGAGATCTCCAGGAATACCCAGCAAAAAAGCAACTCTGGGACGAAAAAGACGCAGCGCGTCGGGCTTCGTTGCAATCCCAAATGGCTGCGATAGAAAGCGGGTTTGCGGCAACGGAGAAAGCCATACAAGACATGCAGGAAGATACCAAACAAGGGGTTGGAAAAGATTTGAAACAAACCGGCGAACAACTTGATCAAATGAAGCGTTCGGCAGCGATCTCAAGCATTGCGTACAGGAATGTTGCCTCGACCGACACGAAACCCAAGCATCTAAACCGCCCTTCCAATTTTCAATTGTTGGACTATGTGTCCGAGTGCGCACAACTGCGAAAGTCACTTCGGTAACGCAACGCTGGGAGCAATTTGTCATCCGTTTCTGACAGGGACAGTAACATGATCCACAATCGCGCAAATACCACGCGCTCTCGAAACCATCATCGTCGGGTTTTTTCGGCAAACGGGTATTGAGAGAGTTAGGGGATTGATACCAACGTTCAGCTATCGCTTGATTTCAAGCAAAATCATGAACTTACGATACGTAACAGCTGCATCCTTTGCATTTGCATTCATAGACTTTCTCGCTTTTGGGGTTGGCGACGCGAGTCAGGTGCTTTCTCAGACTTCGGAATCAACTCCGATCAGCAAGCAATTGCAAATCGCAATCGGACGGCTCGATAATTCTTTGGCGGAGGATTGGGACAAAGCCGAAGCGGAACTGAAGTTGGCGATGCACGATCCTGCTCTTCGCGAGTTGGCGATTTGTTCCATGGCATTAGTCCACGTTAAGCAAGGTAATCTAGAGGCCCTTGCGAATTTCAACGGCAAGTCCCAAGTCTTGTTTCCTATGCCATCTCTAGACAGGAAAAGCTTTTTGCTTCGAATGCAATTGAGCTGCGATATCGCATTGGAATCAAAGACAGCGTCGGAGCGTTTTTCAAACTTAGTCCAGTCGACACTCAATGATAAACTGTCAAAAGATAGCCGACTTGCAGGTGCTTCTATGCTGGGCACCATTACCGGAATGCTTGAGTTGGACGTGTCGCAATCACCTATCGATCGAGAACAACTATCAACCGCAAAGGATTCCTTGCTCAAGTCGCCGGATACGGCTTTGGCAATTACGTTCGATTCCAGCTACCGAAAAGCATCCACGCATGCCGATGCTCTGGCCGATTGGCTGATGGCTCATAACGAACAGTCGCTTGATGAAGCGACCAATGCGGCGAAGGACTATTCCGAGCGTTTACGAGATGCGACTCATGACCGAAGTCAATCGGTTGCAATGATTCGACGAGACACCAAGGAGCATCGAAAAGCAATCTACGACCTCTCAAGGAAAAAGGTGGCAATCCAACAAGAAATCAATGCGGTATTGTTTCAATGGAACTGTCATCCAGAAGTTCACAATCCGACCATGCCCGACCGACAAAGTATCAGGGTGAAGACGACGGAAAGAGTCAAAATTGGTACACGCACCGAACGAGTTAAGAAAACCCGCTACAGGAACGGTGAAAAGGAGACATATTACGAGAACGAAAAAGTGGACGACTATGAAACCAGACCTCGCAAACAGTCTGCAATCGACCGAGACATCGATGCTATTTACTTGCCAAGGTTTAATCAGTATCTCGCGTTGAAGACGGCTGGACAATCGCTCATGGACAGAAAAGCGAATTGGGAAGGCCAATTACAAAGCACGGTCGCTGAGATCGCAGTCTCGAACCAGTCGATAAAAGAGCTGGAAAAAAGAGGAAAGACGGAACAAGCAGACTTAGAACAGCTTCGCGAGGAAGCGGGAATTGCCGTTGAAGCCATCAACGCCCTAAAATCCGGACGGACCGAACTTGCATTTCGGTCACCTAACTTCGAGCTCTTCGATTTTATGTTGGAAACCAAGGTACTGCAGAACGGTCTCGCAGATATCGAAAAATGAGTAACTTG
>JBEBHM010000918.1:0-3082 GCA_040080875.1 Pirellula sp. | reverse complement strand
CCTTCGATTACGAGTACGAGTACCGCCCTGGGGGCTGAGTACGAGTACGAAAGTCCGCGTTTCGTGCGAAAGTCCAAAGGACTTGTGGGTAATGATGAGCTCGGAGATGCGGACTTACGTGTTTGGTCTTACTCGTCGGTCACGCAACCATCGCTTGCGCTCTTGACGTTTTTGATGTACTTGTAGAGCGTGCCGCGCGTGGCTTTGAGCGGGGGAGCTTGCCATTTGGATCTGCGAACTGCAAGTTCCAATTCTGAAACACCGACATCAAGCCGATTGGTGTCGGCATCGATGGTGACGATATCGTTGTCCTGAACCAAGGCGAGTGGCCCACCGACTTGGGCTTCGGGTGTAATGTGACCCACGATGAATCCGTGCGAGCCACCTGAGAATCGCCCATCGGTTAAGAGGGCTACGTCGGAACCGAGCCCGGCTCCCATGATGGCCGAGGTCGGAGTCAACATCTCAGGCATTCCCGGTCCACCTTTGGGGCCTTCGTACCGAATAATGATAACATCACCCTTTTGGATTTGTCCCTTTTCAAGTGCGGCCAACATGAGTTCTTCGCTGTCGAAGCAGCGTGCTCGGCCTTCGAATCGCAATCCTTCTTTGCCCGTGATCTTGGCCACCGCTCCGTCGGGCGCGAGATTGCCAAACAGAATCTGGATGTGCCCTGTCGATTTGATCGGGTTAGAGCAATTGTGGACGACGGTTTGGCCCTCCTTGAGACCGGGCAACTTTTCCACGTTTTCCCCGAGTGTCTTGCCGGTGACGGTGATGCAATCGCCATTCATCATGCCTTCTTCCAGCAGATACTTCATCACTGCAGGTGTTCCACCGACCGAGTGCAAATCCTCTTGAACAAATTTTCCAGACGGTTTGAGATCTGCTAGAAAGGGGACGCGATCGCTGACTTTTTGGAAGTCGTTGATGGTAAGTTCAACACCAACACTGCGTGCCATGGCGATCAAGTGCAAGACAGCGTTGGTGCTACCGCCCAGTGCGACCACCACGACCATCGCATTTTCGAACGCTTGACGGGTCATGATATCGCGGGGTTTGAGATCGATCTCAAGCAAGTGCCGAATCGTTTTGGCAGCCCGTTTGCATTCGTCGATCTTGGCCGGATCCTCTGCGGGAATCGAGGCAGAGTATGGCAACGACATGCCTAAAGCTTCAATGGCCGACGCCATCGTATTGGCCGTGTACATGCCGCCACATGCGCCCGCACCAGGACAAGATTTCTTGACAATATTGGCCCGGGTCTCTTCATCGATCTGCCCGGCGATGTATTGGCCATAACACTGAAACGCAGAAACGATGTCAAGCGAATGGCCGTTCCATTTACCGGCTCGGATCGTTCCTCCATAAATCATCAACGAAGGTCGATTAAGACGCCCCATGGCCATCAAACAGCCAGGCATGTTCTTGTCACAACCGGGCAAAGCGATCAAGGCATCATACCATTGCGCTCCCATGATGGTCTCGATGCTATCTGCGATGAGGTCGCGAGACTGCAATGAATACGACATTCCATCCGTGCCCATGCTGATTCCATCGCTCACGCCGACCGTGTTGAATCGCATGCCAACAAGGCCTTCGGCCACTACCGCTTTTTTGACGGCTAAGGCCAAATCGAGCAAGTGCATGTTGCATGTATTCCCCTCGTACCACACGCTTCCAATTCCGATTTGGGCTTTGTTCATATCCTCCGAAGTCATGCCGGTTCCATACAGCATCGCCTGCGAGGCACCTTGGCTCTTCGGTTGAGTAACACGTGACGAATATTTATTGAGCTGGGTCATTAATTGAATTAATTGGAGGAGTGTGTGCTTCGATTCATCTGTCAATGAAGCATCATATCTGCATTTGGTTCGGTTTCCCAGCGTTGCGGATGAGTTCGCGCGTGTTGAGAGTCGTTCGGTGTTAGGAGGGACGGGAGGAAGCGGAGCCTATTTGGCCTCGAGCATAGATCGACGAGATCGCTTCTGAAAGCTCCATTGCGTCAAAAAACTTACACGCGGGAACGACCGCCTCCGGAGGGATTGGGAGCAATCGTCCATAATGCTAGTCCGATTAAACAGACTGGTCCCAGCAAGAGCCATATTCCCATCCCGAGTTTTGATCGCGAGTTGGCTTGGGGAACTTGGGCTTGCGGGTCGATTGGCAGGGTTGTGTTCATCGGCGGCTGAGCCTGCGGAAACGGATTCTGTAACATTGGACCGCTTGGCATCACATCATTGCGTATGGCAGGCTGCCACACCGGGGCAGCCGAATTGGGTGATGCAGGAGTTGAGATCGGATAACCTGGCAATTCCGGTTGGGCAGCTTGCTGTTGTATTTTGGGAAACTGGACGACCCCGATGGCGGGTAAAAGAAGCGCCAAGCAACTGCTTGCACAAATCAAGATTAGTCCTGTGAATTTCATTCTGCGCACCAACAAATTAAGGAAAAGCTTGGTTGGATTTGCGCTGCCGAAAGCCCGCAATTTCGAAAACGAACCTCACAAACCCAGTTACTGAGGGAGAATAGCAGATTCCGACCGGACAAATCGACATGAATTGCCCCGTTAATTCGCCAAGGCGAGGTTTTTACAGTAGCAAGAGTTTCTACCGGCAGTGGTCAAACTATACTGTTCAAGTCGAATTCTTGGGATTCTTCATGAGGCGTCGCCGTCTTGAATTTTCCCGAGCCACACAAGTTTGCCCGAACAAAAGTCTTGAAAACCAGATAAAAATGTACGTTTCATCCAACGCAAAGAATTGCACGTGGCCCTGGATTGGTAAAGCTTTTTCGGCAAGTTTGTTGATCAGCGGACTGGGAATCAACATGGAATCGGTATGCGCGCAAACCGAACAAGTTTCGCCCGTGGTCGTCAATCGATTTCAATCGATGCTACCGCCGAGTTTCGTCGGCCCATCGAACGCGACTCAAATCCGAATTGCTCCCAAGCCGGTTGTTCAGCATGTTGAAAGCGGTCCTATCGAGCTTCGATTTTCTGGAATAAAAGAAATTTATCTTGAAGATAAAAAAAGAGGCGAGTTGAATTTTGAGCTACAAGGCTCCTCTAAGTTACATACAT
>JBEBHM010000917.1:0-3085 GCA_040080875.1 Pirellula sp. | reverse complement strand
ACCGACCGCGAAACCATCGATTTGATGCTGATGACCTATGCCGGCAAGGTCAACAAAACGTTGGTGGCCAAGTTGCAGCAGGCCGGTGTGAATGCGGTTGGGTTGAGCGGAATCGACGGCAGGATTGCAACCGGGCGCCGGAAACCGGTCATGCGCGGCACCGAGGATGGCAAACCGAAGGTGTTGCGTGACGATCATGCGGGCACCATCGAGCAGGTGGACATAACATTGATCAGCTTGCTGCTCGGTGGCGGTTTCCTTCCTGTGCTGACCCCGCCCGCGCTGGCGGTGGAAGAGGGGAGACCGATCAACGTCGACGGCGACAAACTGGCGCTCGAACTGGCGATTGCCCTTGGCGCCGAAGGGTTGCTCTTCTTTTCCGATACGCCGGGATTACTGCTTGACCGTGACGATGAAACGAGTCTGATCCGCGAGATCGATGCGAGGTGGTCAGGTATAGGTTTTTTGGGATCGTCCATACGTCTACAGTAACTGCCAGTTCGGGCAATTACCACAAACTACATTTCGCAACTGAGACCACCGGCGGCGGGCACATAGGCTTCGCGAGCATAATCCATCACCATACGGTGGCTGCTGAATCGCCATGCCAACGTGCTGATGCTGTTCATCATCATTTTGATCCACTTGCGAGGCAGTCCGTCCCTATCCCGATCGTACAACGTCGGTATTACACGCTCCTCAAGTGTCTGATAAAGATATTCCGCGTCTCGTTTGTCGGTCACCCGATCGTCGGAATGGCTGGTTCCTTTGCCGATGGCAAAACCGTTGGCTCCATCATACGCTTCGGCCCACCAACCATCCAAAATACTGCAGTTGAGCCCTCCGTTGAGAACGGTTTTTTGACCGCTGGTACCTGACGCTTCTAGCGGACGACGTGGATTGTTTAACCAAACGTCCACACCTTGGATCAAATGTCTGCAGACGTTGATGTCATAGTCCTCGACAAAGGCCACTCGGCCTGCGAATCGCGAGTCCAATCGAAGGTTGGCAATCTCCTGAATAAAGCGCTTGCCGGGCTCGTCTTTCGGGTGTGCCTTGCCAGCATAGATAATTTGAACGGGACGCTCGACACCATCCAACAACCTGCAAATCCTATCGATGTCTTTGAATAGAAGATTCGCTCGCTTGTAAGTAGCAAAACGTCGACCGAATCCGATAGTCAGGACATTGTGGCTGAGAATGTTGCGGGCTGCTTCCACAATCTCGTCGCTCTCACCGCGTCGTCGGCATTGGCGCGAGACTCTTCGTCGTACACAGGAAAGTAACAGATTCTTACGGGCGTTGTGTGTTTCCCACAATTCGCCGGGGTCCACCGAATGAATGTTTTGCCAAACATCCGGTTCTCCCATTTGGCTCTTCCAATTGGCTGGAAAGTGACGGTCATACAATTGTTGCATTTGCCAAGCCAACCACGACTCAATGTGGACTCCATTGGTAATATGCCCAATCGGAATATTGCGTTCCTCACGTGTGGGCCAAAGGTTTTTCCACATACGACGCGAGATATGTCCATGCAACTGGCTGACCGCATTGGCCGCCCTGGACAATTTGAGGCCGACGACGGTCATGCAAAACGACTCTTGATGATCATGTTCGTGGACTCGTCCAAGTCCCATCAATCGCTCTGCAGAAATTCCCAATCCATCGCGGGTCGGGCCTAAGTGCTCTTCGATGAGGTCGGCACTAAATCGGTCGTGCCCGGCAGGTACCGGAGTGTGCGTCGTAAAAACCGTGCTTTCGGCCGTTTCACGAAATGCGTCCTCAAACGTCATGCCATCGTCTGCCATGCGTTCGCGGATGACTTCCAAAGGAGCAAACGCACTGTGGCCTTCGTTCAAATGATAAACGCCAGGCGTGATGCCCAGAGCCTTGAGGGCTTTCACGCCCCCGACCCCAATAACAAGTTCCTGACGAATGCGTGTGCGTTCATCGCCACCGTACAAGCGACTTGTCAGCTCTCGATCTTCGGGGCGATTTCCTTCGACATTACCGTCCAACAAGAATAGACGCACACGACCGACTTGCACCTTCCAGACCTTAGCCAACAGCCTTCCATTCCGCGTGTCGATCGAAACGGTCAAGGGAGTTCCGTCGGCCATCACTGCAGGTTCAAGCGGCAAGTCTTCGACCTTGGTCTCGTAGTATTCTTCGCGTTGGTAACCGTCGCTACTCAAATGCTGCTTGAAGTATCCATGCGAATAGTACAAGCCAATTCCAACCAAAGGCACACCAAGTCCGCTAGCGCTCTTGATGTGGTCTCCCGAAAGTACGCCAAGACCTCCTGAATAAACGGGGAGTGATTCATGCAACCCGAACTCAGCAGAAAAATAAGCCACTGGCTTACCCCCAAGAACGCCGGCGTTATTTTGAGCCCAGGTGTTTTTGCACTCAAGATATTCCTGCAACCGGCGAAATGCATAATTCACCCGGCTGTGCAAAACCATTTCTCCCGCGCGAATCGCCAAACGTTCCGGAGTGAATTCTCGCAGCAAAGCGATGGGATTGTGATCGAGTTGTCGCCATCGAATCGGATCGATATCCCGGAACAAGCTGTTAACTTCCGGTTGCCAACTCCACCACAAGTTTCTGGCCAGCGCTAAGCACTTGTCATAAAGCGAATCCGCATCGATTTCGCTGGCAATGCCTATTGGTCCGACGTCTTGTCCAAGTGAAAACTCGATCTGGGTCATAGGTTGTCTCTAAAGAATCACGGGCATTTTCGGCGATTTTTCAAACCAGAAAGCGATGGATCTGGGATGTGTATGTTACAGAACATCAGGTTCGATTATCGGCCGTTACGAATACAGGCTGTCGTTTCCCTACACCGAATCCCTATTTCTTGTTTCGAACGATTGCACGCAGCAATCCTTGTAATTGGAAGTTTATAACGTAAAGGTAGCAAATATTCAAAGCCACAAGCTCCTGCCCTCCCATATGTTAAAACAGGCAAAGTAGAGGAGTTGCTCCGCAACTCGGGAACATTGAGCGCTTGAATCGAGAACGGCAGTTTCAGTTTGAACGCAACCGCAACTCCGGCTCCACGTCGTCGCCAAGCCATGGGGCC
>JBEBHM010000231.1:0-11593 GCA_040080875.1 Pirellula sp. | reverse complement strand
ACACGTCAGCGTCTCGGAGATACGCTGCGACAAAGCGGACACCTCAGCGTCGCGGAGATACGCTGCGACAAAGCGGACACCTCAGCGTCGCGGAGATACGCTGCGACATTTCAACCCATTTCAAAAGGATCAAGAATATGAAGAACGTAATTGAAGCATGGATTCCGCCCACCGTTGTCTTTGGACTGATCGTGGCAGCATCGGCAGGCAGTCGGTTCGTAACCGCGCAAACTACCCCTGACGATACTGCGCAAGAGCAGTTCGTTGAATTGTTTGTCGAAGCAGACGAATTGCAATTTGACGACAAGGACCCGCCCGAAACCCCAGCAGCCCCAGCCAAGCCGACGTTGCCAACTCTCGCAACATTGCCAGCCATTCCGGCAATACCAGCTTTACCCGCTTTACCAACCTTGCCCTCGCTCACAGAAATCGAAGTGCCGGTACCGATTAAGTCCTCTTTGATCACAGAGCTTGTTCTTGCAACGAAGACCGATTCCAAAGCAGATGCCAAAGGGAAAGAATTGGAACACATGGCTCGTCAACTTGCTGGGCAGATTCAAAAGTCCAAAGACCAAGAACAATCGGCCGAATTGAAATCGAAGCTTAGAGACCTAACGCGGCAACATTTTGAGTTGCTGGAAGGGGAGCGACGGAATCAGATAGAGACGCTAGAAGCCAAGCTCCAAAAACTCAAGGAGCAGATGAACACTCGGGCCATGAACTCGGAACAGATCATCGAACGCCGCATGAACCAACTTTTGGGAGTTCCGGATGCGCTGGATTTTTACGCGAATGCTCAATCGGCAAAAATTCAGGCTGCGGCGGAGCTGCATGAGAAAGCGAAACACACTCAAACACACGAACTGGCTCCAGCTATTGCACGCTCAATCGCCAATGCCGCAGATGATGAGAAACGAGCAAGAGCCATGGCCAAGGATGCTGCAGCAATGGCCAAGGATAGAGCTATGTTTGAAAAAGAAAGGATGGAAGCGATGTTGCGAGGTCGGCTGGATGAACATAAAATCCACTCCCAAGGTAGTCTCCATGCGGATCTAGAGAAACAGCATGCCATCAAGCTTGAAACGCAAGCTCTCAAGCTTGAGTTCGACAAGCAAGCTAAAAAGCTTCAGGACGCTCAAGAAAAACTGGAAGCAGTTTTGAAACAAATTCGCGAGTCTGGCAAGCCGGAGTGACAATACCCTAAGCGATGTCGCAAAGCAATGTAGCCGAGTTGCTCCGCAACTCGGCGGCGCGCGCGTCACCACGCATTCGCCTACTCAGCATGCATCCTGTAGACGTCGTCATCGCACACGATTGCAGATCGGATGACGTCGCTCAATTAAGTGAATTTTATGGAAAGTGGGAAGTTCACTTTGGGGGTGTTGTAGGGGGGGTGTTGTAGGGAATCATTGTACAGGGAGAGCAGAGGAGTTGCGGAGCAACTCCTTTACTTAGAGTTTGAACACGTCCTCTTCGGTTTGTTCGGAATAGAGAGGCAGGTACCGGTAGTAAACTTCGAGCATCATGGTGGCCATGCATGTGGTATAGAGTCGACCGCCGGATTCGGTGCTATGACCATCGCTCCAGAACCAGCTGCCGGCTGCGTGTCCTGTGGTAACTTGGGTCGACACGAGCTTGTCTCGCATACGCACATTCCATTTTTCCCACTCGGAGCCACCCACTTGTTTCATGACTTGGGTGGCATAGTAGTTGTAGTAGGTATTGCTGGGACTTGGGCCATCTTTGCTGAACTTGTCGGTGGCTACCTTGATCGAGGGATGGTCTTTCGGAACACCGGAGTACATACGGCAGAGGACAGCACACGCGGTCGTGCTAGGGTTGTAGCTAGCCTGTTTCCTGACGGAATTGAAACTGTAGTGATAGTAACCGCCGTATTCGCCCCACGACATTTGATCCAAGAAAACGTTGGCTTTACGGACCACGTTGATATCCAATGCCAAGCCGCTCATGGCAGCACTTTTGAGCGCCATCATTTGCCATCCAACAACCGAAGTATCCCCGAGCCCTTGGGGGGCGTAGTGCCAACCGCCTGTGGTCGGATTTTGAGCATAGGCCAGAAAATGAACTCCCGCTTGCGCGGCCTCTAACAACGCGGGGTCGCGGGTCATTCCAAAGGCCTCACACATCGCGATGGTGGCGATACCGTGTGCGTACATATCGTCGTACCCTTTGCTCCCCTCCCCGACATACCATTGTCCGCGTCCCTTTTGAAACTTCATGTTTCTGATTAGAAACCCGAGCCCTTTGAACACAGTCTCTTTGTATTCCCCTTCCTTGTGCGATTGTCCTGCACCGAGGAAGCACATCAAGGCCAATCCGGTGGCTGCATTCATGCTATAGGGGCGTTTGCCAGGGTGGTCGCATTGTCCGCGACAAACACCGGAATGCGCGAGGCTCCACGCACCCGTACGCGCGTCTTGGTGTTGGGCCAACCATTTGAGTGCCATCGAAACTGCTTTTTCCGTATCGGAGTTTCCACCAAACTTGCTGAGCATGTCGCGTCTAGCTTCCTTGGACCGTCCGCTGAGTCCAGCCCGCATCGCGGCATTTGCTTGCGCTGCCAACCCATTTTGAGGAACAATGGATTGCGTGATGCTGGCCATAGTTACCGCCGTACTCGCGTTGATGGCTTCATTAAAATCCATTTCTGTCGATGAGGCGGCCATCGCCGTAAGTACGACAGCCGAATCTGTCGACACGTTCTCCGACTCCGACACTTGCAGTTCCCCAGACATGGCATCGTCCATCGCCAAGTTGGTAAGCTCTTCGGTGGCCCCGCTAGACTCCGAAGCCACAAGCATCAACTTGAGTTCCTTTTTGATAGGTTCGATATTCCAAGCTGCCAGGATCAGGATGACGCCGACGTGTATGGCTGTGCTTACAAGCCAACTGGGCACGCTTGACCAAAACTGGCTCTTGCGGTTGAGAAGTTCTTGTTGACCATCGATAAGTCCTTTGGATATCCCAACGGTTGGCAAGCTACTTCCACCGTGATTCAAGTCTTGGTTATCAGGCATTTTTTGGACGAGCAGTTGAGAGAGGCTTGGTCCGACGAGTGTCACTCCGATTTACCGAAGAGCCGTAGCAATCTAACATGGTAGCGACCACACTGAGTTTTTGTACTCAGATCGGCTGGCCCCCTTCCATTATTCAAGTCCGTTCTTCAAGCGGAAATCGGCTGAATTGGCCGGCACCGCAAAACGGCACCCAATTCTCTTACCTCTTTTACCAACATCGAAACTTAGCAATGCCGATTTTCGAACGATCAAGTCGGATTCCGTTTGATCGCCAATGGCTATACGATTACCACGCTGCTCCAGGAGCCATCCATCGTCTCATTCCACCGTGGGAGCGAGTCGAAATCCTTCAACGTGGAGATTCATTGTCGGTTGGGACGGAAGTGGTCCTGGCTCACAGTTTGTTCGGGCTTCGAATCCGATGGCGAGCGCGACACACGAAACTCGATGAGCCTTGTGGATTTCAAGATGTCCAAATCGAGGGCCCTTTTGAGAAATGGATTCACGATCATCAATTCGTTTGTGACGGCGAGAACGCGTCTCGTCTGATCGATCGAGTGGAATACGAAACCCGTTTTGGTGCAGTCGGCAGACTTGCGGTACCATGGATCGAGTCGAAACTCAGTAGCATGTTTGCCTACCGGCATCAAACAACCATCGCGGATCTGTTGTTGAAACAGTACATCGAACAGAAGATCGGTGCTCGCCGGCTTAGAATCGCGGTGACAGGCAGTTCCGGGATGATTGGGCGGCGGCTAGTGGATCTGATTGCAGTGCTGGGGCACACGCCGATTCGAATCGTGAGACGGAGCTCTATCGGCCGTGCCGAGGACTATCCGATTAACGTGGCGAGCGTAATTTGGGATGCGCAAACGGGGTTCGAAAACACCGAGTTGATGGATGGGTTAGACGCTGTGATCCATCTTTCGGGCCAGGGGATCGCATCCTCACGATGGACACCGGCCTACAAAGAGTCCATTTATAGAAGCCGCGTCGATGCAACTCAGAAATTGGTTGAGGATTTCGCCAATTTGCCGACGCCACCTCGCGCCTTGGTATGTGCATCGGGCGTCGGTATTTATGGCGAACAGGGCGACAAGCGGCTTGATGAAGCAGCTGCGTACGGCTCAGATTTTTTAGCGACTCTTGCGAGTGCCTGGGAAGCGGCGGCCATGGAATTTCGAAAGACTGGGGGGAGAGTTGCCATGGGTAGGTTGGGGATGGTATTGCATCCTCGCTTTGGCGCATTGGGAAAGTTGATTCCTCCATTCCGATGGGGAGTTGGCGGGAAATTTGGCCCCGGAACGCAATATTGGTCTTGGATTCATGTCGACGATGCGACGGCCGCATTCCTTGCAATCTCTGTCATGGAGGATTGGGAAGGGGCATTCAACTTGGTGGCACCCGAAAGCCTAACCAATAAGGAGTTTTCGAGAATTTTAGGTCACTCCCTGAATCGCCCTCATTGGATGGGAATTCCGTCGTCGATCCTTCGCGGACTCCTGGGAGAAATGGCCGACGTTATGCTGCTGTCCAGTGTTCGAGCGGAATGCTCTAGGCTTCAACAATTGGGATTTCCGTTTCGGTCGAGGGACCTGGATTCTTGCCTGCGGCATTTATTAGGAATTGGCAGTAGAGCGGCTAACCAATAACCCGTCTGACCATTGGTTTCTTGAACCGGAGTCCGACAATCGACGTATGCGGAGCAATTTAAGAACGTTGTTGAACTGGCACAGATGGAAAGGGATTGTATTTCCGGTTAGTATTTCGCTGGTTCCTTTTGTCCAACTTGTTACTCCATTCCGCATCGTCCATCCATGAATAAAGCCGCCCTGTCAGCCGAGTCCGAAGAAATCCTTGATACCACCACGTTTTCCATGTTAGCAATGGTTGGCTTCGTACTTTCTTTCATCGGAATTTTTTCTCTCCAATACTTTCAAGCCGTTCCCTTTGCCATCCTTGGGGTAGCTTTGGGAGCGATCAGCCTATGGCGAGCGAAAAATTCAAAGACAGGCATGTTCTCTAAATTAATGGGGTTAGCAGCCGTTTGTGTGGGTGCAACCGTCGTTTCTGCCGGACTTTCGACGCGTATGTTGGCCAACGATTACGATTTGGTACATGCCCGCAAGATTTGCGATCTTTATCTCGAAGCCTTGTCTAAAGGTCAGATGGATCGGGTTTACTTCTTGGGTGGGTATGATCCTGCTGTCATTAATCACAGCGACAATTCCGAAACCAAACAGATACTGACAAAACTCAATACGGACCCTGTGTACGTGGCCATTCGAAGCCTCAAAACACCTCCCAATTGGGAATTTGGCGGGGTTGTTGGCGAATACCCCCAAGAAAATGCACACACTTATACCTTGCGATATCGGAACACCAATCAATCGGCAGGTCCAACGTACGATTTAGCCGTTCGAAAGAACTGCACGAAGCTCGATCGAAGCAAACCCACGGTCAATTGGTTTGTCGATCAGCTTATTGAAAGCAAAACGCGCTAACATCGATGAGTTCATCATTGATCAGCTTGGGTTCGAACCTTGGTAACGTGCGCGAATCGATGAACGCGGCCAAGCGCATGCTAAGCGAGATTTATGGCCCAACCAATCTGCGGTTTAGCCAACTCTATCGAACTCCTCCTGTAGGTGGCCCTTCTGGACAAAAAGAATTTCTGAATGCGGCCGTATCGATACAATCCCAAAGCTCTGCATGGGAGATCTGGGAGACGATCAAACATATCGAATTGTCGCTCGGTCGCCAGCGTCAATTGCGATGGGAGTCTCGCCGCATCGACATCGATCTTCTTTTGCATAACCGTCAAAGGATCTGGACGCCGCATCTCAAAGTGCCTCATCCTCGCATGTGCATGCGATCGTTTATCTTAAAGCCCGCTTGCGAGATCGCTTCGGATTGGATTGATCCGGTCACCGAGTGGTCCCTATCGGACTTGTGGAAACATCTGGAATGGTGCCGAACCAGCGACTCGTATTTGCGAGTCATTTGCGAAGATCAACGTCACGGCAGAAGACTGATGGAAGCGTTCCGCCAGTCGGACCCTGGCGGAGAAGTTTCCGTTCAATGGGAGGTCCTTGAGATAGGTAACCCCAGAACGGTAATCCACAATGAGGATGGACGGGGATTGAAGCTATCGATTTTTGCCGTCGCCACCCCTGATCCCATGAACGTTTTGTGGGAAGATTACAGTCTGCCGTGGGCGCGTTGGCTCAATTTGTCCGGCGACGGAACGATTGCGCCCGCCGTCGGTCCTTTAGTCCAAGGTCCAAGATACCTTATGCCGTCTAACGACTTGGACTGGACCCTGCACGAAATCCGAGCCGCCAGCGAGGCGATGCAGAGTTGGATCGAAGTTAGCGAGCCATTTGAGCCGTAGGTCAATTACAGTCCGCGGACGCCGATTTCAACGGTGAACGGACCATGAGGTGACGAAAACTGGAGAATCTCGACGTGAGCCCCGTGGTCGAAAGTGACGGAATGCCCCTTGCCCGTGATTACGGTTGGTAACCCAAGAGTAACACCTGCGATTCCCATACGGTCTTTGCCTGCACCGGCAATCATGTTGGTTAATTCGCCGACCATGTCGATGACTTCGGCATTGATCGATGTCGGCCTCGTCCCGAGAAACGCTTCAGCTGCGGCAAAGGCAACGTCCTGATCGACGCTGACCACGATTGACCCTTTGACGGCGCCTGAAACCCCGATAAGCCCGCTACAATCATATCGCGACATGAATGCTTCGTTTGAGAATATACCTATCAATTCGGCATCCCAATTAAGCATCATCGAAAACACGTCTTTCGTGCATTTCGCAAATGGCTGGATTAATTTTTGGCGTTTTTCGGATACTTCGATAAGGGGTGAATTAATGGTTGTGGTCATGGCTTACCTGAGATAGCAAGGAATTCATGCGAAAGATGCGGATAGTCGAAAATGCAGGCGAGGTTTTGCATTTGATTATCCAGCAAACGTACATCAATACGCTGGTTAGACGCTTACGAACTTATCGAGTTTGGCTCGGAGATCGTCAGCCTCGAAGGGCTTGGTCAAGTAATCATTGACGCCGGCTTGGATGGCCGCGATGACTTGGCCTTTTTGTGCTTCGGTAGTTACCATGATGATGGGAACTTGTGAACCGGTAGCGCGGATTTCTGTTACTACATCTAGACCGCTTTTCTCTGGCATATTCCAGTCGGTCAGGATCAAGTCGCAGGGAGTGGCCTTGTAGGCGTCAATGGCCTCTTGTCCGTTGGCGGCTTCCACGATGTCGGTGACTCCGACAGCGTTCAAGGAACGGATGATAATCTTGCGCATGATACCGGAATCGTCGGCAACTAATACTTTCATAGTATCTCTCTTTAGCTGGGCAGCTGGGCTTCGTGCATCAAACGATGCGACTTGGAAAACATGAATCGAACTGTCACGAATTTCGGACTAACAAATGTTGGTTACGGATGGCGGCAGTCAAATCGATTTTGAGGATTTCAAAGGATTTTTCTTGTTGAAATCGTGGGGAAACAAGGTGCGAATCAAGCTGAGCCGCTGTCTTTTACCCGAACGATTCATTCGTTCGTCAAAGTCTGATTTGGCGATTGGACACCCTTGGGAATTTTTGCGGAATTGGAAAACTCTTCCTCTTGCGTGAGCTACTCTTGTGCGGCAAAAAAAAGTAATTGCAATTCGCATCCTACCGTCGAGTGGGCGCCCCCCTGCATCTGCTTCTGCCTGCCGACAAGAGATGAACTTAGGACGCTTGAGTTCCAGACAAGATGTCAGAGTGGCCGACGTGTATGCCACCGACTCATATACATGCATCATAAAGCGAGCAGTCGTATAAAGTTTCAGGATGATGAATTGTTGCAAGAATTTGTGGTGGAGAGCTCTGGCCATCTCGCGGAAGTCGAGGGTCAACTACTCCAAATCGAAGCTGGAGGTGAGGACATCAACAGCGATTTGGTGAACACCGTTTTTCGAGCAGTTCATTCCGTCAAGGGCGCTGCCGGGTTTCTCGGTTTGACCGTGGTCAATGCGTTGGCACACAATCTTGAAAACGTGCTGAACATGATCCGCAACCGCGAGCTTATCCCAAGTTCGCCCGTGGTCAATGCGTTGCTTCGAGCGGCCGACCAATTGCGAGTCCTCGTAGACAACGTCGAGGGAAGCAATGAGGTTGACGTATCGCATTTCATCGCCGAACTCGAAGCGATTGCCAATGGAGTCAGCGAGCCAACCGCCTCGGAACCTAGCGACTCGCATCCTTCGGCGGAAAGCACACACGCGTCTGCGCCCGCAGCCCCTTGGGTACCGCAGACCGCCGCACCGGAGTCTTCGCGAAATGCCCGGGCCCATTCCGAAAGTCCGGTTACTCCGACTTCGCCCGTCCCAACACTAGCAAAAGCCAGTCCACCAAGCACTCAGGAAGCCTCCCAACCGAAACATGCTAAAGCTACGGATTCCATCGTTCGCGTCAACGTTGCGTTGCTGGATCGCCTGATGAATCTGGCCGGCGAATTGGTGTTGAGTCGGAATCAGTTGCTATTGGCCGTTAGCAATGG
This sequence comes from Pirellula sp., assembly GCA_040080875.1. Lineage (GTDB taxonomy): Bacteria > Planctomycetota > Planctomycetia > Pirellulales > Pirellulaceae > JBKCUI01. Next base: position 2,982 of record JBEBHM010000231.1, on the reverse strand, counting down.
CGTCCGCGAAGGGCTAGAAAACATCGCGTCAAGGGTTGATCAGGTTACAAGCGAATTGCAAGAGACCATCATGCAAACTCGCATGCAGCCCATTGGAACGATTTTCAGCCGATTCCCACGAGTTGTGCGAGATCTGAGTGCCAAGCTGAGCAAAGAGTGCACGCTCGAAATCGAAGGCAATGAAGTCGAGGTAGACAAAACGATTGTTGAGGCCATGGGAGATCCACTCACTCACTTGGTTCGAAATAGTGTTGATCACGGTATCGAGCTTCCGGATCCGCGAGTTCAAAAGGGCAAGTCACGAGTCGGTGTTATTCGCTTGAGAGCATTCCATCAAGCGGGCAAGGTTTGCATTCGTATCGAGGATGATGGTGCTGGCATGGATCCCGTGCGGCTCAAGTCCAAGGCGCTCGAAAAAGGGCTCATCTCTCAAGAACAAGCGTCGATGATGACCGATAGCGAAGCTCTCCGTCTCATATTCGCTCCAGGGTTTTCAACGGCAGCTCAAGTAACCGACGTGAGCGGTCGGGGCGTCGGTATGGACGTCGTTCGAACCAACATTGAGCAACTCGGAGGAACGGTAGACATCGAGAGCACGTTAGGCCAGGGCTCAGCAATTCACATTACATTACCACTCACCCTCGCAATCATCCCATCGATGATTGTTGGCTGTGCTGGTGAGCGCTATGCAGTTCCCCAAGCCAGCATTGCTGAGTTGGTGCGAGTTCCTGAATCAGAAATCGAAACAAAAATTGGTCGCGTGCACGGGGCCGAAGTGTTGCGGCTCAGGGGCGCTTTGCTACCGTTGGTGCGGCTCGACAGCGCATTGGGGTTGCGTCCTGCAAGCGAAATCAGCGAGCGTCCCAAGAGCGCCAATATTCTAGTGCTCGAAACGGGACAAATGCGATACGGATTGCTCGTTGACACGCTGCACGACAACGAAGAAATCGTCGTAAAACCACTTGGTAAACACGTCAAGGAACTCGGATATCTGGCCGGAGCAACCATCTTGGGCGACGGATACGTCGCCCTCATCTTGGACGTTGTCGGCATGGCTATGCAATCCAACCTTCGCAATATCGAGAACACGGTTAAGAATGCGATTTCGGACGAAGAAGCGGCTCGGCTCGAGGAAGTGCACCGACTCCTGTTGTTTGCGAACCATCCGAACGAACAGTTTGCTATTCCGATGGCTATGGTGGCTCGTATCGAACGCATCAAGGCCAGTGAAATCCGGGTCGTTGGCAATCAAAACCTCTTGATCTACCGAGGCAACTCGTTACCGCTGATGAGGGTTGAGGAGAGCATTTCGGCAATGCCACCTGAAACGAATCTGGAGAACTTGTTCGTCATCGTCTTCCGAATGGAAGAACGTGAAATTGGTCTGATTGCACCGATCCTCCGCGATATTAGGGATGTAAGCATGCGGATGGATGCTCGAACACTGCGGGAGCCAGGTGTGCCAGGCGCGACCGTCGTCGATGGCATCGCGACACGGCTTCTCGATATCGTCGAGCTGGTTCAGGCCAAGCATCCTGATTGGTGTCAATCAGAAAAACTTGCCGAGGTTGTGGATTCGGCAAAAGTACCAACGATTCTCTTAGCCGAGGATTCGGACTTCTTCCGCAACCATGTTACCAGAACTTTGGAAAGCAGCGGATACAAAGTCATCGGAGCTGCCGATGGACAAGATGCGTGGGATCATTTGCAAACGATTTTCGATCAGATCGATTTGATCATAACGGACATCGAAATGCCAAGAATGAATGGACTCGAGCTTGCTAAAGCAGTTCGGTCCCGCGACACGATGGCCAACCTTCCAATCATCGCTTTGACAAGCCTTGTCAGTGACGATGATCGCGAACGAGGCAGTCGTGCAGGAATCAACGAGTATCAAGTCAAGATGGATCCGGCCAGACTGATGGAAGCAGTCCGGCGGATGACGGCGGGAGTCTAACACTCCTAGTCTTGAGCTCCAACGATTTCAGTATGTGTTGCTAGGACATTTCTGCGGAAATGTCTTAGCCTGTTTCAACCGGTCCATTCATGTCAACAGTTCAAGCTTCCATGGTAACATCCGAGACCTATTCGTCGAGAACGGTGCAATACACCACCTTCTATTGTGACAATTCTTTGTTGGGTTTGGACATCGGCAATGTCCAAGAGATCAACCGCAATCACGACTTAACCAGAGTGCCGCTTGGGCACCCTTGCGTTCGAGGGGTCATGAACCTCCGAGGAGAAGTGGTAACGATGCTCGATTTGCGAATACTCATGGGGCTTCCGAAAGGTACTCCGTCCAGTCGCAATCGAAACCTCGTTATCAAATGCGAAGGCGAAACGTTCGGGCTTTGGGTGGATGGCGTCGCCGATATTTTGACAATTGATCCGCAACACATCACACCGCCCCCCTCGAACCTTTCGATCGGCGAAGCGCGTCTCATCCGCGGTGTCTATCAGGCCGAGCATTCGCTCGTCATGTTGGTAGAGCCTCGTGAGATCCTCAACGCCTCGCTTTCGGGTATTCGTACCGCAGCGTAAAAATCATCATCTAATACATCCAACCGACCTCTGAAATTGTAGTTTCTGGACAATCAACATGAAAATTCGAGTCAAGCTTTTATCGTCCTTTCTGGCCTGTAGTCTGGTCCCCATGGGCGTTCTCGGCATTGTTAATTATTTCAATGCGAGGCACGCCGCAATCCAAGTGAGGGACCGGTCCATCGAAGGCCTCAACGAATCCGCGCAGATGAAACTCGCTGCGGTTAGCGAAGTCAAGAAAACGCAAGTAAACGATTATTTCGAAAATGCTCACAAACAAATCCGTTCGATGGCCCAGTCTCCGCAGACCGTTTCGGCCATGAAGAGCCTGAGCATTGGATTCAAAACATTCATCGATGATCGAAAGATCTCGACCCCGGAAGTTCCTGATCGTGCGCAACTCAAGGGTTACTATCAAACAGTCTTTTCAGCTGAGTATTC
>JBEBHM010000230.1:0-11603 GCA_040080875.1 Pirellula sp. | reverse complement strand
TCTACGGAAAACTCTTCACCGACCGATGGTCCAAAAAAGAAGATGGACGTCGGCAGCAAGGAAACATCTCCATAGGTTCGCACGTGCGTGATATAGTCGTCGAAGACCTTCGGATACAACGCGCTGGTCACGACCTCTTTCATGGATGCATCGCGTCCCATTTTGGACTTGAGTTGCAGGCGGATCGCATCGAAATCGACCGGTGGCAGCGATTCACCGGGGCGATTCGTTACTTCGGGATTGTTTTTAAGGATGGTCCTTTTGGCTTTCTCGGGGAACCCACCTGGTGGTTGTCCCATCATGCCGCCAACTAAGTCCAGCACGGACGCTGGGTAGGCCAGCTCGCGTTGTCCATCGACAACGTCTTGGGCTGAGAGTTCGTTCGCAACCATGAACAGAGCCAAGTCTCCGACCGCCTTGCTCGTCGGCGTCACTTTGACGATGTCTCCTAGCAACTGATTGGCTTCGGCATAGCGTTTGCAAACGGTCGACCACTGATCAGCGAGGCCAAGCGCCTTGGCCTGTTGATAAAGATTGGTGTATTGTCCACCGGGCATTTCATGTTGATACAAATCGCCTGCGGCGACGAGGGCTTCGCTCTCGAAGGGAGCGTAGAATTGTCGGGCCGCTTTCCAGTACTCGGAGATTTCGGTCAACGCATCGGTTTGGAGGGTGCTCTCGCGCGGTGAGTATCGCAACGATTCGACGAGTGTGTTCAAATTGACTTGTGAAGTGCCGCCTGACATCGACGCAAAGGCACCGTCGGCGATCTCGAGTCCCTCGTCCGCAGCATTCAGAATCGAGGCAGCTTGGATACCTGCCGTATCGTGGGTGTGGAAATGGATCGGGATGCCGATCTCTTGCTTCAAAGTCGCGACGAGTTTCTTGGCGGCGGCTGGTTTGCAAAGACCGGCCATGTCCTTGATTGCCAAGATGTGAGCGCCGAGATGTTCGAGTTCCTTGGCGAGTTCGACGTAATACTTGAGTGAATACTTTTGGCGATTGGGATTGAGGATATCGCCGGTATAACAAATGGCCGCTTCGCAGATCATGCCCGAGTCGACAACGGCATGCATGGCGACGCGCATATTTTCGGTCCAATTGAGCGCGTCGAAAACTCGAAAGATATCGACTCCGGCTTGGGCTGCTTCTTTGACGAAGGCCTGCACGACGTTGTCTGGATAGTTGGTGTAGCCGACTGCGTTTGAGGCCCTCAGGAGCATTTGAAACAGTAGATTCGGGATCGCCTCGCGCAGATCGGACAATCGCTGCCAAGGGTTCTCCTTAAGAAATCGCAGCGAGGTATCGAAAGTGGCACCGCCCCACATCTCGAGGCTAAAGAACTGTGGAGTGAGCCTCGAATACGCGCTCGCGATCCGCATCATGTCGAACGAACGTAGTCGCGTTGCCAGAAGCGACTGATGCGCATCTCGCATCGTAGTATCGGTTAAAAGGAGTTCTTTGTTACCGCGCAACGAGTCGCAAAATGTCTTGGCACCCAATTTCAGAAAACGATCGCGGTGACCGGCTTGCAAGGGCTGAGTAATATCGACTTTGGGAACCATCGCCACCTCGCGGCGAACGGTTTGAGCCGTTGTACCTACGAGTTTATTTCCATTGACAAGCGTTTCGGCAATGAAGCTCAGAATACGGGTAGCGCGATCGCGGCGTTTGGTCAACGCAAACAGTTCGGGAGTCTTGTCGATCATGCGCGTGGTCGCATCCCCCGCCAAGAACGTCTTGTGGGTGATGAGCGAGATCAGAAATGGAATGTTGGTCTTCACGCCGCGAATTCGGAATTCTTGCAAGCAGCGTTCCATCCGACCGGCCGCTTCGCCAAGGTTGCGACCTCGCGCGGTGACTTTGACAAGTAGCGAGTCGTAGAAAGGATTGACCACCGCACCGCTAAAAGCACTGCCAGCATCAAGTCGAATTCCCAATCCTCCCGCGCTTCGATAGTGGGTAATACGACCATAGTCAGGACGGAACTGATTGGTAGGATCCTCGGTGGTGACACGGCATTGAATCGCTGAGCCGACAACTTGGACATCCTGTTGGAGCGGCAATCCGAGAACTTCATCGCCAAGCTTGGCACCGCTTGAGACGAGGATCTGAGCCCGCACCAAGTCGATGCCGGTAATTTCCTCCGTGACGGTGTGTTCAACTTGGATGCGAGGATTGACTTCGATAAAGTAAAACTTGTCGGTTTCCGTATCGAGCAAGAACTCGACAGTGCCAGCGCAGTAGTAACCGACTTCTTTGGCGATTGCGATGGCAGCTTCGTGAAGCTCGCTGGCTGTTTTCTTCGACAAGTTAGGGGCCGGCGCAATCTCGACAACTTTCTGATGCCGCCGCTGGACGGAGCAGTCTCGCTCATGCAAATGGATAATGTTGCCATGCATGTCACCAAGTATTTGGACTTCGAGGTGTCGAGCTTTTCCGACAAGTTTCTCGAGGAAGACCTCATCGCTGCCAAAGGCGTTCTTGGATTCGCGTTGGGCTTGTTCCAAATTAGTTTGGAGTTGATCTTCGGATTCGACCACTCGCATACCGCGTCCGCCACCTCCCTTGGAAGCTTTGAGCATGATGGGGTAACCCATATGGCGAGCTGTCGCGACCGCTTCGTCGAGCGACGAGACCGCCCGAGCCGAACCCTCCAAAACTGGCACACCTACTTTTTTGGCAATCGTGCGGGCAGCGACTTTATCGCCTAAGGATTCGAGAGCGGTAACGCTTGGACCGATGAACGTAATGCAGGCCTCGCCGAGTCTCCTTGCAAACTCGGCATTCTCCGAAAGGAATCCGTAACCTGGATGGACCGCGTCGATGTGGTTTTCCAGGCACAAGCGCACGATGCCGTCGATATCCAAATAAGATCGTATGGGTTCGCCCGCTTTGCCAATCTGGTAGGCTTCATCGGCCTTGAATCGGTGTAGGGCGAAGCGATCTTCGTGCGAATACATTGCAACCGTTCGGATCTTGAGTTCGTGAGCGCTTCGAAAAATCCGTGTCGCAATCTCGCTGCGGTTGGCGGCGAGCAATTTCCTAAAAACAGGCATTGGCTTTGATCGGTTGGGGAATGATGGGTACGGCACGGAGTGCCACGTCGAAGTTTGATTGTTTAATCGTTAGCCGCAGGCGTAGGCGTACGTTCATGGCGGCGAGTACGCCTTCGGCAGACTGTTAAACGAATATCTGTATGGTATTGGCGCAAAATAGGCGTTAGAAAGGGGAACGCTATGGCTTTGGTTTGGCTTGCGTCGGCTTCGCAAAATCGCCTGCCGTGGCAATCACAAAGTTGTCTGGTTCGATGTACTCGCTGATGGCTTCATTGACGCTTGCGACCGTTAAGCCCGCCACGGTGCTTTCCAGTTTTTCGTAGTACGTCATGTCTCTACCCGTAAACAAGTTGACGGCGAGCAGCGAAGCCAATTCGTTGTCGTTGGATCGGTTGAGTTGTTGATTTTGCAAGTATCCTTGCACGTTGTCTTTGAGTTCCTTTTCAGTCACTCCCTCTTTGACGAACCTGCGAACTTCTTCATCGACCACTTTGATCAGTTTGTCACGATTCATGGGATTGGTTGTACCTTCGATGCTAATCCATGCCAGCTCGTCGATTGGGCTGGCGAAGAGGTCGCTGGTTATGCCATACGACAGCCCCTCGTCCTGTCGGACGCGATTTCCCAATCGAGAAGCCAATGGATCAGCACCTAGGATCGCATTACCGATGAGTAGAGCTGGGTATTTGGGATGGTCATCCCGTAGCGAGTATTGTTGGCTTGCAACATAATTAGAATCTTCTTTGTCGAGTGTTTCGATATTGATGATCGGGATCTTGACGTCGGTGGTTGCGGAATTCGAAACGCGTTGATAAGGAACTTTCGACTTCCAGTTTGCCAACATCGCGGAGAGCTTGGGTTCGATCTCGGCTGGATCGAAGTCACCTACGAGTGCAACTTCCCCTTCCGTACCAGAAAGGTACTTGGTGTGGATGTCTTTGACATCCGTCAGCTTGAGTTTCTGAATGTCTTCGAGTTCTTCCTCGATGGTAGAAACATAACGCAGATCACCGCGTTTGTATGGACGGAGGGCACGACGAACCGCTAGACTAGCCAAGACCGATGGATCATGCTTTTGCTCTTCGAGGACGGTAACAAATTGATCGCGGAGGATCGAGAACTCCTGTTCGTCGAAGGCCGGATTGCGAAGGACATCTTCCACCAAAGCGAGGACCTCGACCAATTTGTCGCGTTTGGTTTCGAGCGTCAAGCGAAGCAATTGAGGTGTCGAAAACACATTCAGTTTGAGCTTCAGTTCGTCCATGCGATCGTTGAGTTTTTGGAAATCAAGCGACTTTGTGCCCCTCTCCATGAGTTTCCCCATCAGTTTGCAGGCGGCCACTTTTCCGTGAAGCGATTTTTCATCACCGAACCTGAGGTTGAGCGTCAAGTTGACTGTGTTGCCGCGAGTTTTCTTTGGTAGGAAAGCGAAGGGCACGCCTGTTTTGAGATCGCCCCGAACCAATCGGCCCTCGATGTTCTTGGGTGTCGGTTCAAACTGTTCTCCTTCGCTAATCGACTCTCGACCGCGATAGCCCGCGACCAGTTCTTGGGCGTTGGGCCTGTCAGGGATGTGGATCCGCTCTGAGCGTTCGGTAGGCAGAAAGAGGCCGACGGTACGATTGTTTTGAACCAAATACTTTTGCGCAGCCAATTGGACTTGTTCTAAAGTGGCTTTTTCGACCCCGTCTCGATAGAGAAAGAAAAAACGCCAATCGCCTTGCGCTGCCCAATCGCTTAGTTGGACGGCTAGACTATCGGTCTTGGAAGACTCCATTTCGCGTTGATTGAGCAATTGTCGTCTTGCGCGTTCGACTTCGTCGGAGGTAAAGGGAGCCGACGCAATGCCCTCGAGCGTGTCGACCATAGTCTGCTTGGCGTCGTCGATCGATTTATCTTTGGGGACTTGTGCGATAAAGAAAACAGTCCCTGGGTCATGAAATGCATACGCCCCACCGCCGACGGCAGCCGCCCGCCTGGTTTCGATCATCGATTTGTAAAGCCGCCCGCTGGACTGATCGGCGAGAACGGTAGCCATCAGGTCAACGGCTGGGAACTCGGGATGACCACCTGGTGGAACGTGGTACATAGCGCCCACCAACTGAGTTTCCGCGACGCGCCGAACGGTCGTGATGCGGTCGCCATCTTGCGGAGGCTCGACGGTATAGGTTTGGCCGAGAGGCGTTTTGGGGCGAGCGATGGCACCGAAGTATTTTTGCGTTAGTTCAAGGACCCGCTTTTCTTCGAATTTGCCCGCCACGATCAACATGGCATTGTCTGTTCGGTAAAAGCGACGATAAAAAGCTCTGAGGCTGGTAATCGGAACACGCTCGATATCGCTTCGATTGCCGATCGTGGAATTGCGGTAATTGTGCCATTGAAAGGCAGCCGAAAACATGCGTTGTTCGAGAACACCGAAAAGATTGTTCTCGCCTTGCTCAAACTCGCTTCGAACAACCGAAAATTCCTTTTGAAGATCTTCGTTGAGGATCTTGCTGTTGATCAGTCGATCGGCTTCTAAACGAATGGCGAATTCTAGATTGTCGTCGGTGGCATTTAGAGTTTCGTAGTAGTTGGTGCGATCGAGCCAAGTCGTTCCGTTAAAGGTAGCACCGCGATCTTTTAGCAATTCTGGGATGTTGGGATGAAGTTCCGTTCCCTTGAACAGCATGTGCTCCAGCAGGTGAGCCATCCCCGCTTCGCCATACCCCTCGTGTCGCGAACCGACAAATACGGTGCAGTTCACCGTCACTTTGGGCTGGCTCTTGTCGACACAGCAAAGCAATCTCAGCCCGTTCTCAAGTATGTACTCGTTGATTCCCTCGACCGAAGCGGACATTGCTGGGAGCTTGTTATCGGCGAACGCAACGGACACAAGGCCGGGAATAAGGCCTGCAAATACTGCCAGGATCATCAGCAGTCGGCCTGGTATTATCAGGCTCTGGCTGTGAAGTTGCATCATAAAACTCCGTGAATGCCACGAATCGGGGGAAAGTAGAATCAAGTGGAAGGCACGATTGTAATACAATTCCGCCTTTTCGTAGATTGGGTATCATTGAACGGGCCAACAAAACAAGGGTGATTGGATGGTATGGAAGAGGATTTGTGAATCGAGCGAATTGTCGGAGGGACAGTCGATGGAAGTGCTTGACCGCGAAAATGTCATAGCCATCTTTCGGCACGGCGGAGTGCTCTACGCCATCGATGGGATTTGCATGCATCAGGGGGGGCCGTTAGCACGTGGCAAACTTATGGACGGCACGGTGGTATGCCCCTGGCACGGTTGGCAGTACGAATTGGCATCGGGCAACCATGCACCGACTTGCAAGCCGATGCTCAATACTTACCGAATCCAGGAGTCCGATGGGATAATTGAGGTTGACGTGCCTGCCTAGGTGTCTCTAGCATCGGGCGTGCCTGCGTTCATTGGCAGAACGTCTAGCGAGCAGTGTATCAACTAACGGTCAGGGAGGACCGCGGTGCAAACCATCAAAACAGCCGTTGTCGTAGTACTTTTACTTTTTGTTCTTTATGGCGGGTACGTTGCGCTCAATGGCACGGATACGCCATTAAATCCTGAATTGCAAAATTTGGTGGATATGGACGGAGTTCCGGACGTCTCGGGACCTGCCGGGCCTTTTGTATCGACCAATTCGGGAGGCAATACATCGACGGGATTCGAGAATTTCAACAACACACCTGCGCCGAACTTTAGCAACTCGGCGCCGCCGTCTCCCTTTGCACAGTCGTTTTCGAGCCCGTCCAGCACAACATCGGAACTTAACCTTCCACCGTTGGGTCTACCGGGACCTCCAGGTTCTGGCACAAAGGACACTGGGCTAAATCTCCCGCCGAACGGAAGTGCGGTTCCGAGCACGTTGTCGAGTACGAAAACGTCTCCAAGCCTAAGTAATTCGACCGCCTTGCCGTCGTTGCCACCTTTGCCGACACTCGCCCCGTTGCCTGGGACGACATCTCCGACGACATCTCCGACGCCATCTCCCAATTCGATTCCCGTTTCGACGAAGACGCCATCGCTGGAGTTGAGTGAACTGTCACCCAAGATCGCGGCCGAGTTAACTTCCAGTAGTTCGCCCTTATCGAGCTCCACGAACGGGGACAGTTTCAAGTCGGAGGGCATTGCCACCGAATCCATTTCGGAGTCGGTCAATGTCCCGACGAAGTCCACGGCGGCGAGCAAGGCGTATGAAAATGCGAAAAGCCTAGCCTTGGAGCAAATCGGACGTTCGAGTCTCAAAGAGGCCTTGGCAACTCTTTCGGTCTTCTACAATGCGCAGGAATTAACGGTGGAACAACGGCATGATTTATTAGACCTATTGGATGCTTTGGCCCGAGAAGTCATCTTTTCACGGCGACATTTCTTAGAAAACGTTTACGTGGTCGCGCCAGGTGAAACGCTCACCGATGTGTCGCGTCGGTTCAACGTCCCACCCGATATCATTGCTCGCATCAACGCCATCGACACTACGATGCAATTGGCAAGTGGAGCCAAGCTCAAAGTAGTGCCAGGTCCCTTCCGAGCCGAAGTTGATTTGTCGCGCAGCGAGCTGACGATCTTTTTAGGAGATTTGTACGCAGGTCGATATCCCGTCTCGTTTGGCAACGACCCTTCGCCCAAAGCGGGCTTATTCCAAGTGATCGAAAAGCAGCAGGGAAGAAATTATTATGGGACAGGAATTCAGTTGCCCAAGGAAGATCCAAGGAATCCGTACGGCGGGTGGTGGATCGATCTAGGCCAAGATGTATGCCTTCATGGTTCGCCAGAGAACTCAGCCGACAGCAAGCTAGGTTGCATCAGCTTGTCACCGATGGATGCCAGCGATATCTACGGCATGTTAGGCCGAGGATCGCCCGTCACGGTTCGGAAATAGACGACAAACACCATCGATCGAAAAATGCGGAAGCCTTCAATTGTTCCGTCACACGACAGGACCATAACCTAGGTCGCTGTATTTAGATCGACTACATCAACCCAGATCTATCAGAGCCGGGTTGATTGGATAACGAAAAGAAAATCGCTAGCAATTGTGGATCGGATTTCCAATTGGATGTCTACGAACTGCGACAGCAATTTCTGGTTGCGGTATGGCGGAGCCTTGAAAGCAGGTCACCCTAAATCACGGAGCCTCAACTCTCAACCCTCAGGCGCGGGTGTTGAACTGGACTTGAACAGCCGCCTTGAGCCAGCGATAGCCGGTTTGCCAAATCGATTCGGTATGCTGAGTTAACTTAACGGAACAGAGCGCTCCCGGCGGAGGCATCGAGCCGCTGCGATCGAGTTGAATTCGGGTTTGAAGCCGTGGCGATTGCGTTTTGATTTGCTCTTCGCCTTTGGTGTCTTTGCTCAACACGACGGCGATCGGACCACCATAAATACCTCCCAAGGACGGCGAGTCAAGCTGATCGGATGTCCTAGGCATCGTTTCTAGTACTCTGCCAAATAGTCGTTGTCCGCTAAACAAATAGATGGACACGGGTGCAGATGCATTGTGAGCTACAACATCCCATGCGTCTTGTGGAATCGAAGCTCGCACTTCGATTTGTGAAGGATCGACAATCATGCCGATCGACTGCCCTTCGGGAATGAAACTTCCCGGTAGATTTTGGGACATGCGAGCAAGCAGTACGCCGCTCCGAGGGGCTTTGAGTGCGAGCGATTTCACTTTGTTGTCCAGAATTTGCCACTTGACCAGCAGGGATGCTTGGTTGGCTTCTTCGGCCTGCAAATCGGAGTGTTTTTTTTGTGCTCGTAGGGCTGTGCATTTCTCTTCGCTTGATCTCAACATGGACAGCGCAGCCATGTGTTCCAATTCCAAGCTTGGGTTGCTCAATCGTAGGACTTCGTCCCCTTCGCGAACTCCTTGACCGTCGTGAACAAAGACTTCTTTGACAAATCCAGCAGCATCCGTGCGTACGCCCAATGGCTCAACATATTCCACAGTTGCCGGCCAGTAGACTTGTACGGGCGAAGGCAGAAAACAACAAAGTCCCAAGACACCCGCCGCGCACGCGCATCGAATGGCTTTCCTTGGACAGATCGACTCAAGGGTACCTCTCCAAGTCCAAGGTTTGGCGAGTTTGGCTGCCATTCTAAAGCGGGTCACAAGCGGTAGGACAAACCAAAGACCGATAAAGAAGGAAACGACGACTAAACCTAGCCCATCCCACGTCATCCAGAGCCCCCAAGCCATGGTTAACAAAATCAAGGAGCGTGTCACCCAACTCGCAAATCCATACGTAAGCAACAACACGGACCATGCCTGATGATCTCGATCTTTATAGATCCATGACGAGAAAAAGCTTTTCATGGACTTGGACGAATCCTGCCAAAGATTAGGACGTCCAACAAGGTCGACGAAGATATAATAACCGTCAAATCGCATCAGCGGATTGCCATTGAATGCGATGGTTGTAAATGTACCGAGCGTGGCAATGGCAAAACACAGGTATCGAATGCTCGTGTTTTCCGTATTGCATGCGACAAGGATGGCGATGGAGGCAAAAGTGATCTCAAACAGCATACCTGCGGCGCTGACCAGAGCTCGCGACCACTTGTTTTCGATTTGCCAAAGATTGGTCACGTCCACATAGGGCATCGGTGCAAAAAACATGAACCCGATACCTGCCCCGTTGGACTTCGCTCCCGCTCGAGCACATGCTATAGCATGCCCCGACTCATGCACGGCCTTGAGCACTGCCCATGCAATCAACCACCACCATTGACTCCCTGGTACAAACAGCTTGCGTCCCAAATCGACAAGTTCCTGGCTGTTTTGAATTGCCGTTACCAGTGCAACGCAGATCGTCGCCAGAGCCAGAAGCAGGCATGGCCATGATATAAGCCAAGTCAAGTGGCCGGTAATCTTGTCGAGCGGCTCGCTGGCGACGAGAGGGATTCTGAAGGAGCTTGGATCGAATGTTTTCGTGGGCTTTACGTTAGCAGTTGTTAGGAACGTCGATGTTTCACTTTGGGCATCCGTTCTCGGATCGATCTCTTGAGCAAGGCCGGAATACAAAAGCCATAGCACAATTTTTTGTATTTTTTCCATTCCCGCTTCGCGGGCAAGTGGACTATGCAATGCCAATGATTTGAACAAATCGATAGCGCTTAAGGTTCCATCGATTGCGGAGCACACCTCATATTCCAGTTCACCAATTCTCCAGAATTTTTGATGAAGACGATCCTCTATGACGTACGCGATGGAGTGTCTCGATCGAACGGGAGAAAAGGAAAGTTGGGGTCGAAGTCGAATCGTCGCGGAGGACATGATGGCTCACAGGTTGCTTTTGACTTGGGGGCGATGGTTTACCAAATCCACTGATTGGCCAGCCAGCGGTAGGGTCGGTCAAACAGGATCCAACCCAACGATTTCCATCCTGCCTTGACCTGTGCTGTGGCTTTCATTCCCGGGCGCAACAGCAGGTCGGGATCATGAATGACGACATCGGCAATGAACACGGCTTTGTCGTCGATGATGGTTGCACGTGGCTCAATGCGACTTATTTCACCGCGAAAGCTCGTTCCCCCAGAGGCGTCGCTTCGAATACTGACTTCGTCTCCAACATTGATGTGTCCCAAATCGGACGCATTCAAACGCACTTCAGCGGTCATCGACTCCAAGGTCGCTACTTCAAACAAACTTTGGCCAAGCGTTACTGGCATACCAACGCTGCGATGCCAGTCTCCCTGAACGACAACACCGGCAGCAGATGCGCGAATTTCCAGACGCCTGAGTTGTTCCTCGATACTCTCGATCCGCCATAGGGCCTGTTGTTTTTCGACGTCGGCCAATCCCATGTTGCCCATCGCTCGCGTGGCTAGCGCCGTATCTCGTTTTTTCTCGGCACCTTCGAATTCTGCCCGAGCGGTCGCTAATTCCCGGCGAAGTTCATCATCATCCAGTTTGGCCAACAGCTGATCCATCTCAACTCGATCACCAGGTCGCACATCGCAACTGGCGATTCGCCCTTGGATGGGGCTCGACAGGTACTGTTTAGATTCCGGTTCGAATACGCATTCTCGTTTTGGAAAGTAGGGAACGGGCGCAAACAGCGCCATGCTTGAAACGCCGATAGGAACCAACCACCATCGAGGTCGAGTGCGAATCCATTCTGAGAAGCCTACAAGCTTCATGAAAAGGTTGCATCGGTGGACAACGAGCCAAGAGTCGAGCTGCTGGATCAAATTCTCAAAAACCGAGGCTTCAAGCCACAATTTGCTCGCACGCTCGCAGAATGCCGAAGGTCCAACCTTATGACAAGCGCTGGCGTCGCAGAAAAATACTGCGAAGCCTAATGACTGCTCCAACGCAATGGGAAACATTAAGAGTGGAGTTCCAAGGGATTGGCTCAACTCATTCAAGCATACGCTACCGCGAACGTTGGCGAGGGGGCTGGTAGTCGAGTCGTTTTGCACGGAAGTGTGCTGGGGACCATTCGCTTTCGTAGGCTCCGGTTGAGTGGCAGAGGGACTGCTGGATGGCGTAACCAAGTTCAATGCTTCGGCAGACAGCCTGGGCGTTG
>JBEBHM010000916.1:0-3102 GCA_040080875.1 Pirellula sp. | reverse complement strand
GTGTGTGAATCGCTCGGACGTGTGAGCACCTGGTATAATTGCCATGGTAATGTCTGGCTTTTCGTTTCCGCCCAACGCGAGAGCGATGTACTATAGCAACGTGACGGGCAGGATTCTCGCTTGAGAGACAGGAATGTGTTGATGCATCAACCGCTAATTCAGACTCGACCGTCGAGAATGTCGCGACGCAGATTGATTCAACTCGCGTCCGCTAGCGGTTACTTGGGCCTCAATCTCGGTGGTCTTTTGCGGGCCCAAGCGTCGATCGGCTCCGAAGCAAACACCGGCAAACCGATCCGTGCGTGCATTCTAATTTTTTACTACGGTGGCCCAAGCCACATCGATACGTACGACCTGAAACCAAATGCTTCCTCGGAAGTGCGAGGTGAATTCAATCCCATTTCAACCGTTGTTCCTGGCTTGCAGATTTGCGAACACTTGCCGCGCATGGCTCAAGTGATGGACAAAGTAGCCCTCGTCCGCAGCGTTCATCACAAAGCAACTCTGCACGATTCCGCCTCGATTCACACGCTGACCGGACGACCACTCGATGGCCCCGACCGCGAGCTGTTCGCACTTATACCACAGTTCTATCCAAGTTTTGGTAGCGCCGTCGCTTACATGAATCAAGCGGCAGAGTATGAAGTGCCGTTCGCCTCCCTACCGTTTGTGTTTCACAATGTCGTTCCAACTCCCTGTCAAGGCGGTGGGTTTCTTGGAAACGCTTACGATCCGTTACTGATTGACGTCGATCCAATCCAAAAAACGTATCCCGTAGAATCCCTTCGCATGCGAGATGGAATGAGCTTAACGCGACTGGGCGAGCGCCGTGAATTGCTTGACACCCTCAACACTTCCTTGCATACACAAAAATCGGTCAGCAAATTCCATGACAAGACGCTTCGGCTGCTGGAGTCCGAATCGATTCGCATTGCGATGGATGTTCGTCGCGAAAGAGATTCTGTTCGCCAGCGGTATGGCTATGGCACCGCCCCGGTCGCCAAGGGAGAAGTAAATGGCGGCGGTGGCGAGATGGCGTATGCACGTGAGATGCGAGGTCAGAACTATTTATTAGCGCGACGACTTGTGGAAGCAGGCGTGCCGTTCGTCAATGTTTACGATTGCAAGACTCAGGGTCAAAACTGGGATGCGCATGCAAACTGTGCGAGCCAGCACAAGAATTACTTGCTTCCACAAGCGGACCAAGCCTTATCGGCACTCATCGAAGACTTGGATCAGCGTGGCCTGCTGGAATCGACGTTGATCGTAGCGATGGGCGAATTTGGTCGCACACCCAAGATCAACGCGTCTGCTGGGCGCGATCATTGGCCAGACTGCTACACCGTGTTGATGGCTGGAGGAGGCGTGAATGGAGGAGCAGTCTACGGCTCCAGCGATCGCTTGGGTGCATACCCGGCTTCGTGTCCAGTGACACCAGGCGATATTGCGGCAACCATCTACTGGCGGTTTGGAATCAATCACGCGGCAGAAATAAACGACCAAACGGGCCGACCGCATCGGCTGACAACCGGCGAGCCGATTCAAGAACTGTTCTAGACCTGAAGACGTACTATAGCTTCCCAATCGTTTGTGGTTCGATACAGACGTAGAAAAGTTTTCCGATCTGAAAAACTGCCTCCTCCCATTCACGCTATGATTGGGCCAAAGGACCAAGACAAATGAATCCATCCGAATACCACATCAAACAACTAGCCGATGAACTCGCCATCCCAGAATCGGGAAAGCAAAGTACTGTCCTTACCGACAACGTAAAAACCAAAGTGATCTTGTTTTCGATGGCTGCTGGCGGAGGCCTTGCAGAGCATGTCGCTCCATTCGACGCAACGATTCAAATCATCTCGGGGACAGCAGTGCTGACGGTCGGCAATGAAACAGTCGAGGGGTAGCAAGGAACCTGGATTCGCATGGTTGCAAAAACGCCACACAGCGTCAAAGCCGAAACGCCCTTGGTCATGTTGCTGACCTTGGTAAAGTAAATGAAGACTAAAGGTGTCCGGTACCGTTTATAGCGATTCGGCACGCCGCTCCCTCTGAAGGCGTCGAACTTTACGCATCCACTGAATCGATGCGAAGCAGAGTAGAACGGTGTCGCACAGCGTTCGCTGCGCACTATGCACGTCCCATGTCAGTTGTTGCGTAGCGAGTCTGTGACAATGATTTGAGAATTGGTGCCATGTGCGAATAGAGATCTTACAATGGACTCGAATGGTTGTTTCGCCCTCCTTCCAGTAGAGTTCCGCGTGGCAAAGTAGATAGGTATATTCGCCCCTGGGTCGATTTTGCATTTCGCAAAATATTTGGAAGTCCGGCAATGAGATCTGCTTGATCTGCTTGATTTGCGTTATCTTGCACCTCGATAATAGAAGGGAGGCAGATTCCCTGAAGACGCAACGTTGGGATACAATGGAGAGGCAACACATTGAAGTCACGGAGATTGTGCTTTATGCCGCTACTAGACCACTTTCGGCCGCCGATATCGAACAAAGGTTCCTGGGAAGGATTCCATGGTGGTTGGCCCATGACGATCGTTATGGATCTTTGCAAATCGTTGCCTGACCAGTACACCGCCGAGCCTCGAGTTCATTTGGGCAAGAACTTTGAAGTCGATGTTTGCACTTTTGACGTTGAACATAAATCCGGTTTCGCAACGAGTTCAAATGCAGCAGGGCTGGCAACAACAGCGCTTTGGGCACCACCGGAACCGACCTTAGCGTTAGAACTCGACCCGACGGAGATTTACGAGTACGAAGTGCTGATCTTTGATCAGCAACGCGGTCGGGAACTGGTGGCCGCTATCGAAATTGTCAGCCCAGCCAACAAAGATCGCCCCGAGACTCGCCAAGCGTTCGTATCCAAATGCGCGGCTCTTTTGCAAAAGAAGATTTGCGTGTCGATCGTAGATTTAGTGACCGTCAAACGATTTAACCTATACTGCGAAGTCCTCGACATTTTCGGACAGATCGATCCCGCGTTCGCTCCAGATCCGCCATCCACCTACGCCGTCACTTGCCGCAGTCACCATCTGGCCACACGCTCTCGGTTTGAATCGTGGGCCTACCCTATGCTTGTTGGCCAACCTTT
>JBEBHM010000229.1:0-11655 GCA_040080875.1 Pirellula sp. | reverse complement strand
GGCGCCAGGCGCACTATACATTCTGGTCCTCATTTGAGACATCAATTGGAGTTGCAGTTCGATTGGGAAGACTCGATATCTTTCCTCGACGGGCAAATAAGCAATGTCCCATCGACCTCGGAACTGATTCAGGTATACCGCGTTGTTATTGAACGAGCTGGTCAACCGCGAATACTCGCGCCGAAACACGTTGAAGCGCTGCAACCATTGTTGTTTGACGAATGTGTCGAGCGAAGCATCGTAGAGAGTCGCAACCATTTCTGCGGCGGCTTTGGTTGCGTTCGGCCCGCTAATGGTTAGCGAGTACTTCTCCTTGGCAGCCGGCTCAAGTTTAGAAACAAATCGTTCCCATTTGAGTGTGAGCCCCTTGTTCGTCCATGGCACGTCGACGACTCTGGAATTTAAGTAGGCTCGGTTCTCGCGGATCATGGTGGTTCGAATGGTGATGCCACCTCGCATCGATTCATTGATGGCTTGTTCGATTTGAATTTGCGTCGTGCCTGGTTTGGT
Source organism: Pirellula sp. (assembly GCA_040080875.1). Classification (GTDB taxonomy): domain Bacteria; phylum Planctomycetota; class Planctomycetia; order Pirellulales; family Pirellulaceae; genus JBKCUI01. Next base: position 11,145 of record JBEBHM010000229.1, on the reverse strand, counting down.
CCAGAAACTCTTAAGAATCTTGTCGCGATGTTCTATCTCGACGTACGCGCGCGCCGTTTCGTAGCCGGAACCCCAGACAGCTTGCAGGCTCTCGCCCGGCTCGAGGGTCCATTTAGGAGCAGCCAACAGATCGGCGATCTTGAGTCCAAGTTTGGTCGCCTTAGGGTCAATGACTTGTAGATTGTGCATCGCAGTCACTGGCTTTCCGAAACGATCTTGGGTCTCGACTACGATACGAAAATGCCCGATGCCAATACGAGACGACAATTCGGCTTTACCCTCCGCATTGGTTTCGAACGGTTTGGTCACAACCGCCTCTCCCAACTCCCATGTGCGAGGGTCTGCAGGGTCCCCTTCAGGAATTGGTTTGGGTTGCGGAGCCAGTGGATTTCGAGGATTACGAACTTGGCCACGACCACGGTTCCTGACTGGTATTGGGCGTTGCCCCAGCAGATCAGAACGAATGACGGACTCCGGTTCTTTCAATCGGTGGATTTTCAAGGTGCCTTTCGCCGATTGAGGCTGTCCGTCAAGTGTCGTTGTCGCCAGCTTGATCGCCGTGTCCGTCTCAGATGTCAGCCACTCGTTCGCGGAGACGTTGGCCTCCAATGCGACGTATCCTACGGTAATCGAATTCGTACCGGTGCGAGTTTCGCCATTGCTGTCCGTAACGTCCGCGACCACCGTATATCGAAACGATGGACTATCGCTCTCGGGAACTGTCCGATCAGGCTTAGCGACGAACGATACTTTGAATGAGCCGTCTGCTTCGGTCGTAGTCCATCCGTGGGCAATCTCTTGCGACTCTCCTAAATTGGGGGGCATGCGCCAAAAGAAGCAACTCATGAACCACCCTGGCCATCGAACTTCACGTACGACGTGATAGCGAACTTTGGCGGCATTGATGGCTGCACCGGTGTATGCGGTCGCTTTGCCCGCGATAGAAACTTGATCGCCGAGCTTGGCTGCTTCCTTGGGGACGTCGACTGTGACTTGAAACTTGGGTCGCTTGTACTCTTCAACACGGATGGGAATCGACGCCGCAGTGCCTGCGTTTACGATGATCGACATGAGTCCGGTTCCGCGATCGCGAGGCGCCGTAAAGCTGCCGCTGAAAGAACCATAATCGTTGGACTTTAAACTGAGTTTTGCGATTTCTTTCTGATTGGGGTCCCGAAATCCGACAACTACATTTCTTCCTGCCGCGACCACATACTTGTCTTGGCGCTGATCGGCGATAAGCGAGATCCCTTTAAATTGAATCGTCTGGCCAGGCCGATAGATGGCTCGATCGGAAAAGAGCACATGTTGGACTTGAACCGCCGAGCGATCATTGGGTTGCAAGAAAATAGAATGTTCTGAAGCGGTCGAAATCTCATTGCCGTTATGGCTTGCATGCAACATGACATTACGATTGGGGCCCTTGAGGGAGAAAAAGCCGTCGGCATTTGTCTTTATCTCTTTGCCCTCGTCCATATTGCGAGTTCGATCATTGCGGCTGAAAGACCGAATGCGTGCGTTGGCGATGGGCTCGCCCGTTTTGGCGTTGAGAACGAATCCATCTAAGCTCGCCGTGCCATAGGATTGACGAACCACCAGTGCCAGGTTGGTCACCCAAATCTCATGCGCCGAAACGGCGTTGTTCGCATCGGCAAAGTCGGCTCGAGCACTCGCAAGAACCATGTAATAGCCCGGCTTGAGAATGGTCGGCGCTGGTACGTCGTGCGACGCTTCACGATAGTCATCGGTCGCAGGCAGATCAGCGGACCACGAATGAACTGCGGTTTGTGTCGTCCACTGGTTGATGTCGGTCTGGTTAATCTGGCCGGGCAGCCAACGGTCTTGCGTAAAGCGACCCAGCCAATCGACTTTGATCGCGCGGAAGTAGACTTTGTCGATGTTGCGGTAGGTCACCCGAAGATCGGGCAATGGATCGGCCCAAGTACGTTCTGTCGCGATGCTCAAGCTCTTGGATTCGATCCCAGCCATTAGATTGGCGCATTGCCGGCCACCGACGCTTTCCGGGAACGCGTTCTTGCCTTGCAACGCGACTTGCCGAGCCTCGACCAAATCGTTCTCGGCTTGCAGTTGCTCTGCCAATCGATGCCTTGCGGTTGCTGATAACTCATGCCCAGCGTTGGATTCGGCGAATGACTTGAGAGCCGCTTTGTATCGGCTAGTCTTTTCTTCGCCGACGGCATTCGCATGTGCAAATCGCAATCGACCTAGATTTGCATCCAAGAAAGCCCCGCGATCGCTATCACCTCGATGGAAAGTGAGCAGTTTTTGGTAAAGCCGTATCGCTTTGAGTTTCGCCGACGCGGAGTCAGTCGTGGCGGGTTCCCACGCCAGGAAGTCGTCGACAGAACCTAAGGCAGCGCTGGTCGCGTCGATTTCGAACATGTCTTCGGCTTTTGTGCCAGCTTGTTCGCCCGATGAGTAAAAATCAATCGCCACGAAGGCCAAGAAATCAAAGAGAGTTGGGCGATAGCTATCTGGCAACGAACCGCGATCGAGGAGCGCATCGTAGGTCGCGATCGGAATTTGCTTGAGGCCGGCTTCGTCCTCCAAAGCGAGAGAGTAGTGTTTGTCTATTTCAGCGAATAGGCGCGACAAATCCCAGGTCGTAAAATCCTCGCTAGGCGTGGTCGATGTGGCCGTTCGATTGGCAAACTGCCATCGATTTTGTTCAAAGTATGCCCAATACCAATAGCCCATGAGTGCGTTCATGGCGGGCCCCATTTCTTTGGGTGCGGAAGCTATTTCGGTCTTCATTTGCCGAATCTGTTCGTCGGGTTTGTTCCCTTGGATTTGCCCCTCGAGCGAAATCCTTTTGGCCATGGCTTTAAGTGCCTCGGGATATGCTTTGTCCGCCATCGCCGAAGCGATGATGGGCCCAAGCTCTTGGATGGCCGTCTTGGGTAGTCCTTTTTGAACCGCCTCGTCCACTTTTTTCCACATGGTTTGTCGATTGGGAGGTATAGAGGATTGTGCTAGGGAAATGCCAATGGCACTGAGGATAGAAACGATGGCGATGCCAATTGCGGGCCACGAATGTTTGCTTTGCATAATCGAACCTCGGGTCAAAAAGACATCCGAACGAAATTTTGGACGTGCGAGCTTACGGCTTCGACGAACGAATAGGCAATTCATTACAACAGATTCCCAGAATTTTTGGAATCCAATCCAAATAAAGCGGGCCTTTTGCTTTAGCGTCGTTCGATTTCCCAATGCTCAGCGCAACTTTCGATCCAGGCAGCTTCCTACGCCATGTCATATTTCAAATAGCATGTCTTCATCGCTTCGAAATGATTTTCCGGATCGAAGGTTCGGTTCGGAAAAATGATCCGCTTATAGTCTTTTGAAGGAACTTGGACAAATCTTGTCGGCATTCCAATCGCAGTTGTCACATCTTGCGAATATCGGCAATTTAGGAGTGTGTCAGAAATGACTGAAAAACGACCGGTGAACGACGCTATATCAAATCGTTGACATATTGGGTGTCTCTTTTCATACTCGCTTGACCAGTTGCTTGTTGGTGAAGACAGATGCCTGTAAATTCTAGACACTAGCGCAAAGACCCTTGAGGTGATCAGCATGATGGGACGTTCGTTGACAGCTGTTATAATCTGTATTTCTTTTTTGTTGATGGCAAGCGATGCACAGGCGGAAGTCGGAGAAGGATATTATCGCCACCCTGCCATTCACGAAAATGTCATCGTGTTTTCTGCCGAAGGTGACCTGTGGCGCGTCTCGTCCGACGGAGGGGTTGCACAACGATTGACATCCCACGCTAGCGAAGAGACCAACCCGTGCATATCACCCGATGGTACTACACTTGCTTTTACGGCGAGGTACGAGGGCCCCTCGGAGGTCTACACCATGCCGCTGAAAGGTGGACGAACCAAAAGATGGACATTCGATTCAGAACCGTCCACTGTGGTGGATTGGACTTCCGACGGCAAGCTGCTTTACAGCACAATGCACTATTCGACTTTGCCGGACGACCAACTCGTGATTCTGGATCCTATGAACGGAGACCGCCACCGCGTACCGTTGAGTCAGGCAAGCGATGGAGTCTTCGGAGCCGACGGCAAGACACTTTTTTTCGCGAGGCCTGCATTTCACGGCAACAACACCAAGCGCTACAAAGGTGGTACGGCTCGCAGCCTTTGGAAGTTTAAAGAAGGTGATGGCGAGGCAACTAAACTAACAGCGGACCATCCCGGCGAACATCACTCCCCGATGTTTGCAATCGGACGGGTATATTTCGTTTGCGACCGCGATGGAACGATGAACATTTGGTCCATGGATGAGAATGGTGCGGACAAACGCCAACACACGTTTCACAAGGGTTGGGACGTCATTTCCGCTTCCCAGGACAAGCATTCGATCGTGTATCAATTGGGCGCCGATGTGTGGCGACATGATTTGGCTTCGGACAAGTATGCCAAAGTAGCTATCACGTTGGCCTCCGATTTTGATCAGCTGCGTGAAAAATGGGTCTCGGATCCCATGCAATATCTGACCGCCGCGCACATCCATCCCCAAGGGGAAAGCGTCGTACTGACCGCTCGAGGTCGAGTCTTCGTCGCTCCTGCAAAACATGGGCGACTTGTACAAGCATCTCGCAAACAAGGGGTCCGATACCGCGACGCAGTCTTCATGCCGAATGGGAATCAGTTATTGGCTCTTTCGGACGAGTCTAGCGAAGTCGAGTTTTGGACGCTATCCGCGAGTGGACTTGCCAAACCGGAACAAATGACCAACGACGGGCAGATTCTACGTTTCACCGGCGTCCCGTCGCCGGATGGAGTGCGCGTTGCCTTTACGGACAAGAATGACGATCTTTGGGTACTCCATCCTAAGAACAAGATGCAGACCAAGATATCGTCCAATCGAGAAGGTGTAACCGGTATCGCTTGGTCGCCTGACAGTCGATGGATTGCATATTCCATGACCGCCGCCAACACGTATTCTCAGATTCATCTGTTCAACGTAGAGAACGACACACGTGCCGTGTTGACGAGCGATCGCGTCAATAGTTCCAGCCCAGCCTGGGACCCTAAAGGGGAGTGGCTCTATTTTCTCTCTGATCGACATTTAGTCTCTACCGTCGGGAGCCCTTGGGGGCCACGCCAGCCAGAGCCCAACTTCGTTAACACAATGAGGATCTACAAAATTGCACTACGCAAGGATTTGCGTTCTCCCTTTCAAGTCGATAATGAATTGACTAACGCAAAGTCGTCTGCATCCAAAACGAAAGAGGTAAAAAAAGTAGAAGCGGCCGAGGAGTCAGATAAGACGGTCGCCACACCAAAAACTGAATCGACGGAAAAATCCGACGCAAAGCCTAAGACCGAAGAGAAACGTGCGGTAAAGCCTTTGGAAATCGATCTCGATGGCATTCAACGGCGTCTCTATCCATTGCCAATGACTGCCGGCAACTACTCGAATCTTGCGGTTTCGAAAGATGCGGTCTATTACACATCGCAACCGTCTGACAACCGCTCAGATACCGCTTTCGGCCCCCCTGCGGTCAATTTGATGGCGATTCCTATTAAGAACAAGGACAACGAAGCAAAACAAATTGCCGATGGCATCCTAGACTTCGAACTCTCTGCTGACGGCCTTAAAATGCTCATCAAAAAGAGAACGGAATTGTTCGTAGTGCCTGCAGGTCCCTCCACTCGCAACTTAACCGAAGGGCGATTGGATTTGCGAGGTTGGTCCTTTTCGATGGATGTCAGTGAGGACTTTCGACAAATGTTTGTCGACGCTTGGAGGCTCCAAAGAGATTATTTCTACGATGCGAATATGCACGGTGTCGATTGGAAAGCCATGTTGCAAAAGTATCTGCCGCTGGTGGATCGCATTACCACGCGAGGCGAACTGAGCGACCTGATCGGCCAACTCATGGGGGAACTCTCAGCCCTGCATGTGAGCGTTGTGGGAGGCGATAGCCGTGGCGGAACGGAGCAGATTTTATTGGCAACTCTCGGTGCACGGCTTGAACGTGATGCAAACGAAGGTGGCTATCGAGTCGACTATATCTATCGGACCGATCCGGAATACCCGGAACAGCTTTCTGCACTGGCAAAGTTTGGGGTCGATGTCAAGGAAGGAGACATCATCACGGCGATCAACGGTGAGGACGTTTTAGCGGCTCCTCATGTCTATGCACTACTGCGCAATCAGTCGCGACGCCAGGTATTGCTGACGGTGCGTCGACCAGGCAATACCGACCCACATCAGGTGATTGTCGAACCTCTTTCATCCGAGAGCAGCCTTCGTTACGACGACTGGGAATACACTCGCCGATTACGAGTCGAGGATCTAGGTAATGGAAAGTTGGGCTACGTTCATCTTCGAGCCATGGGTTCGTCGGATCTCTCTGACTGGTATCGCGAGTTCTATCCAGTGTTTCGACGCGAAGGACTGATCATCGATGTTCGCCACAATCGCGGGGGCAATATCGATAGTATCATTCTCGAGAAGCTCCTTCGGCGTGCTTGGGCGTTTTGGGCTCCTCGGGCTGGAGAGCCGTATTGGAACATGCAATACGGATTTCGTGGCCATATGGTGGTCCTGTGTGATGAATTCACGGCGTCCGATGGCGAACTCTTTGCCGAAGGGTTTCGACGCTTGGGGTTGGGCAAGGTTATCGGTACACGCACATGGGGAGGCGAAATCTGGCTCAGCCCTAACAATCTACTCACTGATCGAGGGCACGCCCGAGCTCCACAATTTGGAGTTTACGCTCCTGAGGGAAAGTGGTTAATCGAAGGTCATGGTGTAGATCCTGATATCGTCGTGGACAATCTGCCACACGCGACCTTCAATGGTCAGGATGCACAGCTACAAACTGCGATCGATTACCTGTTGGATAAAATCCGCAAGGAGCCCATCACGGTTCCTCCACCTCCCAGACACCCCAATTTGGCGACCGATCTAGGCGAAAATAGTTCCTCCGAAAAATCCTCCGAAAGTTCGGCTCAAAAATCTGGCACGACTCCTTAGTCGATAGACCGGATGGCGGGTTCATTGTGTCCGCTGAACACCTATGCTACAAGCGAGCAGATTTTCGCACGCTCAAATAGAAAGATGTAATGAGCTTAGGTTTTTTTGTTTTAGCGCCGATCGACTTTCCAATTCCGGGCGCGACTATCGATCCAGGCAGCTTCCTCCGCCATGTCATATTTCAGATAGCATTTTTTCATCGCTTCGAACCGCTTTTCCGGGTCGAATGCGATGGCCCATTGGAGTTTGCGATGACAGATCGGGCATTCGTGTATCGGTGCGCGATCCGTCTCTGACAAACTATTGCTACCATTCATCGTGCATTCGTAGTAGATGCAATGTCGCATGCCCAGCACATGGCTCGATTCGTGATTGAGGACCTTAAATGACCGACGCAGTGCGAGCAGCCTCGAGCCCTGCGTGGATTCCTCTCCCCAAAACTCGGGAAAATATCGTACGAGGCTGTAGACGCCGCATCGGTTTTCGAAACTTCCCAATCCGAAGACGAAATTCAGGTCGGTCACAAACAAATCCTCCATTGTGACACCCAAGTAGATGACTGCGTCGTCCGGGATTTTTTTGAGCAGGATAGTGTCGATTATCTTCGATGCGTCGTATTGTCGTGAACTCGTTCCCGAACGCTCCTGATCCGACAGCACTCGTCCAATCTTGTTCGTCGATGGCTTGGGAAGCGGGATCATCGGAGCGATGCGTGCAGGCCGTTGAAAATACGCTTCGGCGTACTCCTCCAGTGCGTCCAACACTTTCTTTTGTTCTGATGTGAAATTCCCGAGCGGCTGCAACACGATGGCCTTTCTGCGATTCGAAATCAGCTTGCGAGCGTCCCGAGACTTGTAGGATTCCAAGGATTGACCAGGCTCATTGAATCTCGCCAACCAGTCACCCGGCTTTGGATTCCCCTTGCGAAGGAAATCGGATTCCTCGTCGAATGTAACGGTCGCGTACTCGGTTTGTTTTACTGACTCGACCGACGGAACGGACCGTTGCGCATCGCCCCTTGGTTCTTGCGAGCAAAGCCAGTTGCATGCCGTGCACGCCCCCACTGCCATCAAAAGGCAACTTGCAACCGAACTTATGGTTCGTGGAATCGGTGTCAATCGATCGGACTGTTTGGATAGGCTTTGGTACATAGATTGCACAGTACATAGATTGCACAGAAAAGTTGATCCGAACGCGCGTAGAGACGGAAAAATGTATCGCTTTGCGGTATCGAAGTCGAACACGAGAAATAATGGGCAACCAGATGGCACTTTATAATCGAACATTCATTGTACTATGTTTCGCATGTCTGCAGCTTCATGTGCTCACCACAAAATCACCATCGCAATACTCGGCGCACGAATTGCGACAGTCAGGCGAGCGGCGAGCGTTCTTGACCGTCAACCAGTTGGACACATGGGCGTTTGAGGGGGAAGTTGGCGAGACCATCATCGCCAGCGCAAGCTCGGAGGAGTTTGACCCAGTTTTGGAAATCGCATTGGTAGGGAGCGGGGAGGACAAAGTCCTGGTCGAGGTTGACGACCAAGGGAATGAAAGTCGATTTTCATACCGACTTACAGAGAAAGCGAAGTACAAGATTCGAGTACACGCCAACAAGTTCCAGGGTGGAGGCAACTACATTTTGTCGCTTCAACGCATTCGAGCTGAGCCGCTTGAGATCGGCAAACCGGTGGCAGGCACCCTAAATCAAGATGGCAAGAAACACTTTCGTTTTCGTGGACTGAAAGACCAGATACTCATTCCAAATCTCGTGCATGCCATGTCACCATCATCCAAAAAACCAACTAGGCCCTGGTACATTACGGATACGAAAGGAGAACCCCTTTCAGACTGGCACGGAAGTGTTCGGCTCCCGGATGATGGCGAGCATCTTTTGGTACTTCACGGCACACCAGATTATCAATTTGAGCTGGTGGTGCGCGAGGCCCAAAAGCGTGATATTGAAAAAAGTTTGGGCGGTGAAGAAGTTCTCAAGCAAGGCGAAATGGATATCTGGAATTTCGAGGCAAAGCCGGGTGACTTCCGCTATGTAGAGATCCACAAATTTGGGGCAATCCACTCGCGAATTTACAGAGCCACAGAAAACACCAAGGAGGAGGAAGTGCTTGAACCAGCGGACGATTCAACCGATTTCGTAACGTTGCCCGCAATCAATCGGGAGGACCACATGTTTCATGCGGTAGTGTTCCGTCAAGCAGGTCGATATGAAATGCAGTTGCTCGCACGATCGTCTGTAACATACCAGTTGCGAATGCAGGACCCTAGCCAAGTCATTCAGTTCGACGATGCGATTCAGAGTTCTCTTTCTGTGGGAGGGGCTGCGTTCTATCGATTGCAGGTCGTTGCGGGTCAAATCATTCAGACCGGCGTGTCGACGGATAAATTTGTGCCCGTGCTCGAGTTGTTTGATTCGAGCGGTCGCAAAGTCCAATCAACTTCCGAAGAGGATCTGCGAACAGACGCTGGCATCACATATACGGTTTCGAGGGCGGACCGTTTTCTCCTAAAAGTTTCTTCATTGGGAGGTGGTGGTGGAGGCGAGTTTCGATTAAACGTTTCAAAGCCAAAGCTACGAAAATTAAAGGTTGGTGAACGAGTTCAAGGCACGCTGCAACGCGGGACCCCGGAGCTTTGGTCGTTCGAAGGACGCCAAGGGCAAATAGTCATCGCGATAGTGCGGTCTCCGTCATTCGCTCCCGTTGTCAGTGTTCGCAGTCCCGAAGGAACTCCCCTGCTTGTCGATCGACAAGTTGGTGCCGGTGAAGCTGGCACTACTTTCGCGATCAAGCTTTCCACATCGGGAGACTACGGCGTTTGGATTTCGTCGACAGAGGGAGGTGGCGAGTACTCGCTACGTTTGATTGGGGATGAATAAGCCCATATCCAGCAATCCATCCGTTACTTCCAATCGTGCACTTCCATCCATGCGTGCCAACCACCTTTGTACGCAGGGCAATTCAGATTTTGTCGTCTGCGGTTTTGGATCGCTTTCCATCTGTGCACCGTCTTTGCCATCTGTGCTATTCATGTTGAAAGTTGAAAGCGGAGAGTGGAGAGTCTCACCTATGTCTTAAACCTGAGGCGCCATCTATGTCCTGAACCTATTCCAGCCTATGGCAAAACGCGGATGCGGATGTCTTTGAAGTCGATCGGCGCTCCCTCTGATTCCAAACACAAGTACCCTTCGGCTGGCGTGGCGTCACTCCCTCCTGAAACTTCGTGGCCATTCACCCAGAGCCTCACTTCGCCGTTGATTGCCCTGACATAATAGTGATTCCAGGCAGGGGTTCCCAGGCTGTGATTCGCCCGAGGAAAACTTCGCGAGCCCGCTGGCGAAACCGGTGGGAATGGAATGAGCTTGGACTTGCCCACCGGAAAGATATCTCCGTTGGTAGTAAACCAATCTCCTTTCTTTCCAGTCGACTTCTCGTACTTCTCATGATAGCCGTGATCCAACACTTGCACTTCGATTCCAGCCGATGGAAGTTTGCCAGGCACTAAATTTTCTAAAGCCTCGTCCGGGGTCCAAAGAAAGAATCCGGAGTTGCCTCCGCTGGTCAAGTGCCGCCACGAACCGACGAATTCAAGGTTCTTATATTTCTTTGCCGATCGAAGCACGCCAACCGGTTTGCCAGTGCAATGGACTGAAGATCCGTTCCAGGTCCATGTCGCTTCGTCGCAATTGGCTCGAACAAAATCGTCCTTGCCCAACGTCACCCAACCGAGTCCAGTGCCATCGATCGTCGCTGACTTAAACTCTGCTTCAACGCCCGTCGCGGTTGGTTTCGAACTGCTACTTGTTCCCTCTTGAGCGATCAAGTGCGATGCGTTCATCAACATGCAACCAAGGGTCAATGACATTCCGGAAAGCAATCGCTTTGCGAATGAATAGCTAAACATAGAATTACCTTTCTGCGAGAACACTTCGGCAACGTTGTTTTGCGACGATGATGTGGTCCAAGACTCGAATCCCAATCATCTCGCCCACCTGTGTCAGTCGATCCGTAACAGCTTTGTCTTCTCGACTTGGGGTGGAGTCGCCCGACGGATGGTTGTGAACTAATAGGATAGCAGACGCCGCGTCCCGGATGGCTGGCCGAAAGA
>JBEBHM010000228.1:0-11661 GCA_040080875.1 Pirellula sp. | reverse complement strand
TAACTCAGCGAACGAACTGCATTAGTGTAACGACATCTTGAATCCCCGCCATGAAATGGTTTGCGTATTCGTTCGCGAAGCCAATTCGCGGAAAGATTCAACGAATTCGAGGCCGTAGAGGAGTTGCTCCGCAACTCCGGATCCAGTACGCAACTCCGGATCCAGTAGCCGCAACCCGCAACTCCAGCTTCGACTTTGCTGCACCAAGCATTTTACCTGTTCTCGGGTCCGGAGTTGCGGAGCAACTCCTCTACGAATTAGACTGTCGACGGTTTTCCCAAAGATAGCCGCACCATGCCATCGCGCCGACGCAAAGGTACGCTACGGCCGATTGCACGATCGGTGAAATGAGTAACGTTGCAAATCTATCCCCTAAAAAAGGGATTGGCCGGCTGGATTTGGCCACTTCCATCTGCAAAAGCAGGACCGAGTAGTAACCTTTCGCAACAATAAAGAACAAAACCCAAAACCACGCAAGCCTGCAATGGGTGTTGCCCCGAGCCCATATCCAAGCGATCGACAACCACAAGATTACCGAAAACATCTGAGAAAATGACACATCATATATCCTGAACTGGGTTAACTGCGGATTCGATGGAAAGGCTACTCCATCATTGAGACGATTGCAATGAACGTAGAGGCCAACTCCGATTGCGATCATCGTGGTCAAGTACAAAATCGTGCGGATGCCCAATGGACTTGAAACGGTCTCCGATTCAACGGGGCGCAAGCAGAGGGAAAGACATCGAAAGCCAAACAACAGCAACGCATAAAAGCAAATCAGGGACGCTAGTCGCCAAAGAATGTACTTGGGAGGCAGTCGTAACCAGATCTCGGGAACGGTACTTCCGGCAAACAGCAAATCGATTTGCTCGATCAGACGTGGGGACCAGTATACCGAGTGTAGCGACTCTGCCCCGATCAACAAAACTGGTAGCAGATAAGTTCGCCAGCTAAGCATACCTTGACGAGCGGCCAGCCAAACCACCAACAATTGCGCCCATGGAAAGACATGCGAGTTGACCCACAGTTGCTGCAAGGCATATGAAATGAACCCTTGTTGATTGATCGGAGGGTAGTTTTTGAGAATGCTGAATACTGGAACTCGGCTCACAACGCAAAAGCTTAGATATGCAATGGAAAGCAACAACAATAAAACAAAAGGCCGAGAGCGTTTACAGGTGGCCTGATCGTTCATGGTTTTGGATTCACTGCAATCCAATCAGCTTGCTGGCGTTGGGGGCGTACGATCCGCGTGTGGTTATCGGATCCGGAGTTGCGGAGCAACTCCTCCACAGGTGGCCTGATCGTTCATGGTTTCGGATTCACTGCAATCCAATAAGCTTGCAGACGTTGGGGGCGTAAGATCGCAACATGGATATCGATGGCGCTGGCAGAAGCCCCGGTTCCATAGGGACGTAATGGGTGTACTCCCGTTCGTATTCGCCAGCCGCGCGCCCGTACTTGAAATCGTATGTCAACCATCCCTGGTCCAAGCCGGTCTCGGGTACAAGCTTCACGTTGGGTACCGAAAGAAACAACCGATGGTGGGACTCAACGGACGTTGCCGGCTTGGTTAACATCCGCTTCAAAAAAAGTTCTCGAAACAAATCCTTAGCTGTGAGTTGCGCTGGATTGACGATTTGAATCTTTTCGGCGATCCAAGCTTGGTATGGAAATTCGCCATTGGGGGATTTGTACGAGCGCAAGCGCGCAAAGGCTTGCTCGATTCGCTCGGATTCAAACGGGAAATGGGTACAGCCCAACATGACGTACCGAATAGGAACGGGTGCGGATGGACTTAATTTCCGGTAATTTTCGATAAGCGTGGTGACATCGTATCGAATGTAGTTGTCGATCGAATTCAGCTTCCACGATGAGGGAGTGTTTGTGTCACCGATGACCTCTTGCATGTTGAAATCATACTGCGGTATGAGTTCCGGATCGATGGGAGCCTCCGTCCGATCCATCGCTGGTCCTCGGTACTGAATCGAAACCGCACTCTGACCAGTTCCCTTGGAAACAAATGCAGGGTCCCCTTCAATGGCACCAGCAAGCCCCAGGCTCCCCTGTTGAGCTATCCTGGGGACCAGCATCCCGCGTCGACCTGCGTTCTGTCCGATGGCTCTTGGATAGGCCCCGCTATTGCATGTCCCCAACGTGGCAAGCACGGCAACAGCACCTGCGCTATTCCGCTCTTCGTGGATTCGATCCATGATCGAAGTCGCCCCGGCTTCCACCACACCTACCGAGATGACTGGCAGGTTCCAACGCTTTAGCGCCTTGCGAAGATCCTCAAGGCCAAACGCGGTAGCAGTGTTGCAAGCAATCACAACGGCCTTGACGGGCGGCTTATCAAACATCGGCTTCGGTGCATTCCGATGGGGCCAGTATCGATTTCCCAATAAGAAGATGGTGTCTTTGATGATCAGTTCTCGCAATAAATCTTCTTTGCCTTTTTCAGAATAGTTTCCGTATGGCATGTTGGCTTGATCGCCCAAATAGATAAAGGACTCGGCTTGGAAATCGGGCACGCCATCTGCACCCGGCTTTCCAGACTGGTTGTCGTGCAGGTCGCTCGCCAAAATCGCTTCCAAGACCGTCAATCCACCGATTCCCGAATCAAAGATGCCGATCGGCAATTGTCTTAGCTCACCTGCATATGAGTTGAAATCGATCGACGCAAAGGGAGTTTGGTCCGTGCTGTAGTCCGGTCCGGTTGCCGGATTGGGTTGGATCAAGCCAACCAGTTTATCCACCGACCACGAAGCGATTGCCTGCTGAATGGATGAAGTTTTTGTGGCGGGTTGAGTTTTGGTTTTTCGAATCGCTCGCCCTGCCAAAGCGCCTGTCGCTTGCCCCGCAAAAACCGCAAGCTTGCCTGCAACCAGCACGTGTTGAATTCCGGAGGGCGTACGATAGGGTTCGTCGTAGGTTGCTTGGTCACGAAACGTTTTGGGATCAAACACGACGATGTCGGCGACAAGCCCTTGCGTGAGTCGCCCTCGATCCGAGAGTCCTAAAATATCGGCTGGCAGCGAACTAGAACTGCGTATGGCAGCTTCCATTGTTAGGACTCCTTCCTCGATCGCATAGCGCCCGATTTTTCGTGGAAACGTTCCGAAGGATCGAGGATGAGGTTGACTGGCTGTTGGAACTTTAGCTCCTCCGTCACTTGCGGTCGCTAGCCACGGAAACTTCATGGCCAATCGAACATCGTTTTCGTTCATACCGAAATTGACCACGGATGCACCACCGTTCATCTCGATCTTCATGACGATATCCACCACCTCCATTTTTTCGTTGGCCGCAATTTGGTCGAGCGAGAGTCCGATCCACTCCGGTCGACTCTTGCAAGTCGCCAACTGGATTCGATACGTCGATTCGAGAGATTTCTGGATCGCACTTCGAACTCTCAATGCGGTTGCGGGATCCGCAAGCCGTTTCTCGAGCGAGTCGCGACCACCCTCGCGAGCCCAGCTTGGCAGCAATGTTGCCTCCAGCGATGTGCTCGAAGCTGTATAGGGATATTGGTCCGCTGTAATTTGCATCCCTTCCCCACGCTTCTTATCGATGAGTGCGGCTGCCAAATGCAATGAACCCCAAGACGGCTTACCGCTCGCCTTGAAGTGAGAAATGTGTACCGGTATCTTCGCTTCATTTCCAATGCGAACGGCTTCGTCGATGCTCTCGATCAACTGCGTCCCTTCGTTGCGGATATGACTAGCGTAGATCCCTTGGTGTTTGGCAACCACCTTGGCGATCTCGATCAGCTCTTCGGTTTTGGCAAATGTACCAGGGATATAGATCAATCCGGTCGACATGCCAAATGCTCCATCCTGCATGGCCACCGACGCGATCTCTCGCATCGAGTTAAGTTCCTCGGATGTGGGCAATCGATCTTCTTTGCCCATAACCCGTTCCCGCAAGCTTCCGTGCGGCAACAAGTGGATCACGTGCGTACCCGCTCCATCGCGATCCACTTCGCCCAGGTACTTACCCACGTCGGTAGGTCCAGATCCACAATTCCCGGTGACCGACGTCGTACAGCCTTGCAGCAAGTAGTTAACGTTGGCTCGCGTATCTCGCTGGACGATCGGACCGTCACTGTGTGTATGGAGATCGATGAAACCCGGACATACCACCATTCCGCCGCAGTTTAACTCTCGATCGGCCGGTCCAAGGTCTTTGCCGATTGCTGCAATCCGCTCATTCAAGATCGCAACGTCGGCCTGAACGCCGGGCGTTCCGTCGCCTACGTGCACTTCGCCATTGCGAAGAAGCAGGTCAAATCGAACGGGTTCGTCCGAACGTACCACCATCGGGCAAACAAACATTCCCGCAATCAATGAAATGATCGACAGCGCCAAGGCGACCGTGCTAGAAGTCCAAAGGCTTTCACCGCGATCGATCACAATCTCAGCCGCTCTGGCGCTAGTGCCGAAAGTCCTAAGTCCCTTTCGGTTGATTTTGCTTATTGAGCCTGAGGCGCTAGCCGATCGATCATCGGACTCGGCTAGCGCCTCAGGCTCAACACAAACCCAGCGAAATACGGCGACGAAAGTGGGAAGATCTCCTAGCGCCTCAGGCTCAATCCAAGAAACCGGGGCTTGCGCCCCACCGGCTGATAGACAAGAATGGTTCCACATATTTTTAGTCAATTGGTCGTCACTGAAACTCCATCGAGGGCACATTGTCTATGCAAATCGGGCCGTCGGCCAAGAAGCGTGGTACCGTCGGATCGCATTGACTCCACGCGGCGAGGCAAACAAGGCTGAACATTTGCAATCGTAGTTTAACCGGTTGCGTCGCGGTTTGGGAAATCGATTGCCAGACTAAATCGTCAATTCTTTCAAGAACTCACGCAGCAGCATATCTCCGAGACGGTGAGGTGTACGCCTCATGTAGCAGCGTATCTCCGAGACGCTGGTTTTCGCTGCGTCAACCACTCGCTGATTCGTTACATAAGATTCCGCCTGCGCATTCGTCTGCCTCGGAGATGCGGAACACCATGTTTGGCAAACTATCGATTGCTCGGATCGAGCCGACGGGAGGTCCGCCGATCCGACGAATCAAATTGTTGGACTAGCTCGTTCAATTGCGCTAGCTGCGCTTCCCAAGTCGTATGCGTTTTTACGTGTACATCGCCAGACTGTTCCCATTGAGACTGGATCTTGATCAGGTGGCTGTTTACAAACTCGGAACCACGGGCTTCCAACTCCGATTTCTGAAGAGCGGATCGTTTTTCGATCATCTTAGAAAGGATCGTTTCGAGCGGTGCCACACTTGTTGGTTCGACTTCGATTCCCATTTCTGACAACTGGTCGTCTTGTCGAGGGGTTGTCCCGACCAAGCGAGCTAACACTTGGGACGATTTGCCAGGCACTGCGTTGCTCCATACCGTCATCGCTTGATCGGCCTTGATTTCTTTTAAGCAATCCTCGATTGGGAACTGGACCGTGGATGACCATCCGTGGTTGGCTTGGAGGATCTTTGCGGATTCGATCGTCCCCGAAGACGTTTTGCGTTCGAGCGAGATTTGAATTTGAGTTGTTCCGGACGCTCCATTCGCAACTCGGTCAACAGCGCAGACGACTTGGTTGGATGAATTGTCATTCGATTGAACAAAGCAGAGCGCAACGCGCGGGTTGGAGCCCTCGGCGCTACTCGAACTTGTTATGTCCTTGAGCCGTAGTTCGAATTCTTGTTTCGAGTTCTTTCCAAACAATGAGTCGTTGCCCAAAGCAACTTCGCCACGAATTCTTGCGGACGCGATGGTCGTGAATCGTTGTGGCAACCCTGCGATTGGACTATGGTCGGTTTCGTGAAATTTGGATCGCTCCGCAAGTCCTTCGTGATCGCCCGATGCCAGCAAGTACATGCTGTTTCTAGCCGATATTACGACGGGGCGATACAAGTTCCAGTTCCTTGCAACTGCAGATTTGGCAAGCGCCAATGCCGCTTCATGAATATTGGCCACTTCCGTATCGAAGTGAGTGAACAGTTGTTTTTCAAGCCTTTGGGGCGTTTCCTGTTTCAGTTGAGACAGAATTTTGTCGGCGTCTCGTCGACGAATACGATCTTCGGCCAATGCTTGACGAATCATGGCCATCTCCCGCTTGGCCTCATCGACGACCAATTGCTGGCGCAGCGGGTTTGGGTTACTACCGCTTGGCAACGCCTCTTGCAACCGAGTGTAGAGCAAGTTGATGCGATTGGTTATGTCCGCTTGAATCTGGCCTTGCTGTTTTGACTCGTCTTGCAACTTCTGTTTTATGGGCTGTACCACTTGTTCCAATCCGAGTTGCGACTGCGGAATTTCCGGTTTCGATGCCAGTTTTGCCAAGGCAACTTGAGAGTCTTCGGAAAACGCGATCGGGATTTCGCGATTGCTTGGGGTCGCGAGAGTCCACTGTGCGCCAGTGACGAGCAATTGATCGACCAGCAAGTTGCGATAGACGGCGGCTGACCAATCAAATTTTAGGGCTGCGTGGGCAATCACCGTCGGAGTTTTAGTTGCTCCACCGACAGTGCCGCCCGCCTCGTTCGTCGGGTGCAATACGACGTTGCGAAGCGAAATGACGCCATCGATCAGCGAGATCTTGGAGTGCCCAACCTCGACTCGTGCCCCAAACAGATCTGACAATCGAGACTCAATCCGTCGACGCATCAATGGCTGAAAGGCTAATATTCCTCCACCGATTACTAGCGTTGCAACGAACAAGGGTCTGCGAATGTTCATGCGGATTTCCCAGAGTTGCGGGAGGATTCCTTGCTACTCGCGATGTGCGACAGAAGGTACTTGAGGGACTCTTCTCGAATGGTTGGATGGACGGCTGAGTGCCCGGCTTCAATCGAAATCATGGGAGCTTCGTTGAGCGTGCTCTTGGTACGAACCAATTCCAGTCGGCTATTTGGTTCAGTGGATGACGATGGTGACACGTTTGCGACGGCCATAGAGGTTCCTGTGTGAGATGTTTCTGTATTGGTAGCCTGAAGAGTTTCAAGCGTGTTTTTTGTGGACCGCAACGTTTGCGGCTTGCGATAACGCACCACTTCGATGACCGTTTCCCGAAGGATGGTGTCCATTCCTAACGATGTTTCGCGATCAACAAAGAGTCGCGGCATCGGTTTGGATTCTGCTTTCAATTGCGAGGAAATGAGTTCCCCCTCTGATCGCTGATGACTGCCAATTGGTACCGTCAGACTTGGTTCGGTTTCCGTTTCCCGCTCGGTTGCACCCTCTGGGCCCGATGTTAATTCTTCTTGATAGAGAATCTTCAATGGTTGTGGTGTTCGTTCTCGGCGAAAGGATGCTTGATCCAGCACGGTTTTCCGGTACTGGACAGCCTCGCCAACGATCTGTTTCAAGTCGTTGCTTTCCTTGACGAGATTGGTTCGCTTCATCGTCCATCTGCACACCGCATAGATAGGTAGCATAACAACCATGCCCAACGACAACCCCCCGGTGACAAGAGAGTTGTCCAAACAGGTCCACGGAACCATCGGGATTTCATAAAGCCGAGCGATGATTGCAATGACGAAGGATTGGTTGAGCAGCTTAATACCGACTAAACTCACAAACGGTTCCAACCAACCGCTCACCAGCGTCAGTGCGATGGCCATGCAACATCCAGCTAATTGATTCACACGGCATATTGCAAGCAGGACGATGGCACCGATGGCGACCAAGTTGTCTTTGGGAACAAATCCTAGTACGGCGCCCATGGCTACGCCCCAAGCAATTTGATTGGGCTGACGATACTGAGACAGAACCGCAACCATTCGTTTTGAATTTTTGCTGATCCTCGAAAGCATTGGTTACCGAGTTCTGGCCTGCGCTAGGAAACACCAAGTACCGATTGGATTGACGCCGATGAAACGCCGAGAACCAATCGCACGACTCTTAATGAATCGGCCAGATCGAGACGAAAATGGAGTTGAAGGTGCCGACTTTGACGGATTTAACGGCCCATTAGCAAGCAATCATTCCCGGATTGCCTGCTCAACAGAGGTGGCACGCCACATTTTTCGCAAGCAAACGATGTGGCCAAGAAGCGCTGCGGGCACCAAAACGGTAGGAAGCCATACGTATGAAAATTGAGTAACCCATAGATTGTCCGGCTTCAAGATTTGAAACGGTGATGGAAAACTTACCACCGCCACGGTTACCACCCAAGTCAGGAGCCCAAGCCCCATGCAATTCCAGGCAATGATCAGCCATCGGGGAAGCCTGTCTGCGATAGGGGCAATCAGCGCCGCCGTCACTCCTGTAACGATATCGAAATTCATTCCGTTCCATGTCATTTGCGGCGGAGCGAGTCCGATGGTACTTGATTGATGAATCAGGATCTCTACCAAGATTCGAAATGCTTGAAAACCAACCAACAGGCGTAGTGGCAGCGCGATTAGTGGTTGAACAAATCGCGACAAGCCGAGATAAGTCGTCGAAAGGAAACCTAAAAAGAAGAGGAGCATCGCCGGCGGAGGCAAGCGTTCAAAGTTGGTCAGGACACCCGTGAATCCGGAAATTGCGCTCAGGATCATCCAGCCAACAAGGACAGTTTTCAATCCGGAGGATCGTAACATCGATATCGCGGCGGCTGCGACCGCAATGCTCAAAAGTGCAAATCCCCAATTGACAGTCATCTCATTCATATTCTTGCTCTACCCTCGCTTTGATACAGCACTCGATCAACAGACAGGCTTTCATGGTAAACTTTTCTAAAATGCGAAATCACCCCTTAGATCCGCAGACAATTCTGCCTGGATACACAAAATAACCTGTCGAAGCCATGGGATACAAAAAAACGAATCCGACATTCTCCGTTCATGGTAGCCTGTTTTCGGACATCTTTCGAAACGCGGTTTTCTTAACCCTCGTCGTTGGATTGTATCCATCCATGTCCTTCGCTCAGCCCACCGACGCATTGGGGGAGTCTTGGATCGGCTACACACAAGGTCGAAACGACTTGCCAGAGGGGCAATTTGTGAATTGGGTTACCAATCGAGCTTGCATGGTTCGAGCCGATGGCACGAGCCGCGAAGTGCTTGCAGCGGAGCTATCGCAAAAGCCAGATTCATGGACTCAGTTTGCAAACTGGGCTCCCGATGGCAAACAAGCCATCCTCCTGGGACTCTGGGAAGACCGCGAAAACGCCGCATGGGAAAGGCGCAATAAAACGTTTCGAATGACCGAGGGTTGGCTGGTAGATACGTATCTGTACCGACTGGAGGACAAGTCACTTACCAACCTAACAGCCATCGAGCGAGTCAGCATCTACAACACCGGTTTGTTTTTCCTACCCAACAAACAAGGATTTGGATTCACGCCTCTCATCCAAGGGATCTCAAAGCCTTTCGTCATGGACCTCGACGGGAAGAACAAACGCGATGTGTCGGGCGACGGCAAGGGATTTGCATACGGATACAGTGCATCGCCCGATGGCCAGCTCATTTGCTATCATGAAAACTATCAGATCTATGTTTCTAACGCGGACGGCAGCGCCAAGAAGCACATTGCAACCGGCAATAGATTCAACTTTGTGCCACAATGGTCACCCGATGGCAAGCTGTTGATGTTCGTATCCGGAGAGCACTACAACTGTCATCCCTACGTCGTCCACCGAGACGGAACCGGTATTCGAAAACTAGCTGACCGCGGCGGGTATCGAGGCGTAGTCCAACGTCTCAAATACCCGGACTTTCACAGCGATAGCAGCGACGTTCCCATTTGGGCACTCGATTCTCAAGCCATCTTTTACACCGCCAAGAAAGACGAGAGCGTCGAGCTGATGCGGACAACGCTCGACGGGACAACGCACCAAATCACGCACAGTCCGCCTGGCACACGAAATTATCATCCAGCCATCGCGCCCAACTCGAAATGGATTCTATTTGGTTCCGATCGCAGTGGTGTGATGCAACTCCATATCGCCGATATCGATGGCCAAAACCTGAGGCAGATCACCAACGTGCCATCGAACGAATGCGCGATGCACGGTCATTGGCAGCCAAAATAAATCTGCTAGGGCAAGCGGCCTTCGTCAAGGGTTTCGATAACGCCTCGAAAACCTTGACGGTTTCCACGACATGCGCGCAGAATTGCGCACGTTCAATAGGCTACGTAAAGTAGTACGCAACGTAGGTAGCAGGCACATTCCATGTGCCTACGAAGGTAGGATGAGCCCTGCTATTTACCTAGTCGTTGCCAAGAAGCTGTTCGCTACTTCGAGCCGACCTCTGTGGTTGCCTTGTTTTCCACTTTAGGCCTCGTGCGTTGCTCCATCTCGGGCTGTATTTCTTGAAGTTCGTTGATGGAGCCGATACGCTTTCGAAGCTTGAACGAGTCGTACAGTTTGCCGGTCGCGGTTTTTGCTTCGTAGACGAGTTCGTCTCCATCGATGCGAATGATTTGGTAGAGTTGCGTATCTTCAGCGACTCGTTTCATTACCGTACTTGGTTGCAAGGCGTACATTTTGGGGCCGCTTACGGACACAACATACACGGTTCCCGTCGTAGGATCGACTCGGTTTTCGCCGGAAGGTGCGTTGCCGATCGTCTGCGGCAGTGATGATGGCGTATCTAATCCGGTTCGCCCGTACGTGTGATCGTGCCCTGTCAGCACCAAGTCCACGCGATAAGTGTCCAGAATCGGCTTCCACGATTTTCGCAAGGCTTCGTTGTCGCGATCCTTGGCGGTTGAGAAGATCGGGTGATGGAACGTGCAGATGATCCACTTGGATTCGTTCTTTGCGAGGACCCGATTGAGCCATTCAGCTTGCTCGTCCTGTTGCTCATTGCTGTTGAGCCCGATGATGCGAGTGTTTCCGTATTCAAAGGTGTAACAACTCTCTTCAAGCCCAGATGGCCCGTGTTCCGGAAGTGTGAATTGCTTTTTCCAGTGGTGAGTTAATCGGCGACCGCCATCTGCGGCCTTGGCGATTTCATGGTTGCCTGGTACTGGGACGCTTGTAACGGATGAGTGCAAGAAACTACCCGCATAGAACCATTCTCCCCATTCGGCGTCGGATTCTGGCGTATTGACCAAGTCGCCCGCGTGAATCATGAATCGAGCTTTGGGGTCATCACCATACGCTTCGCGAATCACTCGCGACCAAAGCGACTTGATATCATTCTGTGCGTCACCGAAATAGACAAACGAGAACGGTTCATGACGCGATGGGGCAGTCGTGAAATGGAACCATTCGCTCCAGTTGGCGCCATCGCCAACGCGATATGCATACTTCGTCGCGGGCCGCAAATCGATGAATTCTGCGGAATGGAAGTTTGCTTCATTCAAATCGGTTTTCAATGACTCGGTTTTCGCCTCGACTTGAAGCGCATCTTCGATTCGGATCGGACCATCATTTGCGACAGCGATCTGGGCAATGCTGTGATCGACTTCGGTACTGGTACGCCATGTAACCGCCTGTGTCGTCCGAGGGTCCGATTTCCACGTCAATATGATTCGGTCCGGAATCAACGAAGGTCGATAGACCTCGGCAGGTTTGGCCAGCGTAGGTTTATGCCCATCATGGGACAATGCAATGGAACTCAGGTTGGAAACGAGCAACAATGCGGCCAACGCTCTTCGTGTTTCTAGAAATACTCTCATACTGACCCTTTCCGGCAAACGTTTTTCGCCGGTTGATTGTGAAA
>JBEBHM010000227.1:0-11687 GCA_040080875.1 Pirellula sp. | reverse complement strand
GTATCGTTTCGAATAATGTTAGGGGAAACGTCAATTCTCGCTCCGGTGACGCCCACCGTTCTCAGGATGCTTGCGGCTGCGGATTGAACATCGGCGGGAGTTGCACCCGGAACAATCCCCTTGCGGGCGCCTTCGTACATGGCATGCTCGACCGAGTGACGGATCATCGCAACGCGACAGAATTCCAACGCGGCAAAAAAGAAAAAGAACGCCAACCCAACCGTGACCGCAAACTCAACCGCTGCAGCTCCATGTTGGATGTTCGGACGATACTTGCGTTTCTGAGTAACCTGATTCACGACCTACTCCGTAATGATGGTGCTCAAAGTCAATGCGATCTCGCGAAAAACGCGACGTAATTCAACTCCGTTGTCCGCATGAAAGAACCGCCCTCCACCAATATTGGCTACTTCCTGCATCGCAGTTTGATCGGCATCTCTTCCAAACGTGATGGCATGGATCGTGGTTCCCAATGCGGCTTGTTCCCTTGCCGCAATACGCGCTGGGCGACCTCGGTTTTGCAATCCATCCGTAAGAACGATCATGGTTCGTTCGACAAAGTCGCGAGATCGTGCCCTCGACATAATTCGACCGCCAGCATCAATTCCCCCTGAGATGTTGGTAAAGCCTTCCACAGGCATACGGGACATGGCTGCATTGATGGTTGATAGATCTTCGCTCAATTCGACATCTTCAGTTTCTGTCGTGGAATACGACGCCAGCCCGACGCGCTCGTCAACCGGGCTGTCCTGCAGTATTTGCGTAAAGATACCAATCGCCGCGCGCAGTTCGTTGAACTTGTTCAAGTCATTCATGGAGCCCGATCGATCGACGACCAAGACGATGTCTCGCTGAATAAAGGTCGCCGTACAAAACTCTTCGGGTTGAAACGCATTCACATTGAAGATGCGGCCAAAAAACAACTTGACGTTTCCAGACAAAGATCCGTTGGTACGCTGCCCATTGACCCGCACGCTATTCATCGGCGTGGCTCCTACGCGAAAAGTAAATCGCCCGTCGTTTCCCAGTTCTGATTTCCCAAAAGAAAAATCGGAATCGCGAAGGGAAAGAGGCGTGTTGGCAACGCGATTTTCAAGGGCAATCTGCCTGCCTCGAACGATCGAAGCGCTGACATCCTGGGTGCGCGCCAGAGTTTCTCCGGCAGCCTTAGCCGCTGCGTCGGTCGCCGATCGCAACTCTGACTTCACCAAATTCATATAAGCCACGTCGACAGAGAACGCAACCGTGACGAGAAATGCAAATATCATGACGCAGATCAGGACCAACATGGCCCCTTGGCGTCTTCGAGCTTTCTTTTTGCGAAACGGATGTGGCATGGAAATGACGTTTGCAAGGATGGATCGCATTGGCTGTTACTCCTTGACCATGACGGTTCGTACGGTGGAAACTCGGTCAGCCACCACATTTCCAAAAAACGGACTGTTGGCAGCAAACGGAGCGCTTACTTCGACCACAACGGATGAACCTCGAGGCGCAGTTCGAACGTCCGCAGGTGTAAATCGTATCCTCGAATTGCGAATGCGTCGGGCATCCAAGACCGCTTGCGCGCGGGACGTCGCATCGATGGAGTTGCCTCCGGTACGAACGGCTTCTCGAACCCCTTCGTAGGCGCTCGTCGTCAGGGCTTGACGGACAAAAATGGCGCTGGTTGCTTCCATGCTTCCAAGTATCAACAGCATGAGAACCGGGACGCAAACCGCGAACTCGACAAGCGCGGCACCTCGGCGCATGTTTGGTCTATGGCGTAGGAAAATTTGACTCATAGCTATCCGTCCGACCTCTTTTAGACACCTTCGTCGGTGCGTTTAGTTTCTGGTAAAACGCGAAACAAGAACGCACGATTGAGATCGTGGGCCAACGATTTCCAAAAGTCTCCGTTTCGGAATTCGATCGGTTTGGGGATCTGGCCGTTGGCGATCTGCGCCAATACCTTTCGAACGCGGATGATGGGGCCTGCAAATCGATTGGACAATTTGATTGCGTCCCAAACAAACACCGGAAAGAGCGCCATCGATACCATCGCAAATGGAATGATTCGATTCGATGCCAGCCGAATCGTATCGGACCATGGGTCTAAGGGTGTTTCCAAGAATCGAGTCCACAGCGTAATGGCTACGATATTGGCGAACATGAACAAAACCCAGTGGGCGCAGATTCGCTTGAGTAAGCTTGTCTGAACTTCTCGGTCAACGTATTTTTGGTTTCGGCGTACGGACATGATTCAGCTCGTTAAGACGACGATGCGGCTAGGCGCATACCATGCGCCATCAGCTAGCAAACATAGGTCGACGAATCTGCCAGGAAAGTTTTTTTGCTAAACCAATAGCTTGTAATGGTCCAGCAAACAACGGATTGGGCCGGCGCGATCGCTAGCATTGATTCTGCCGTCATAATCTGTGTTTTCGGAAAACTCTTCTCAAGCTGTGCGTTTTAACAACCGATCAGTTTTCCATGGCAACCGAACCGTATGTCGATGCTGACTCCCTTTCCAACCGTCTCACGTCCAGCTTGAGTCGAGTCGCCAGCGCATGGGGTGGAGTGGTGGTCGAGGGGATCTCGACGCTCGGCGATATTTCGTTGTTTGCTTTTCAGATGTTTGTTTGGATGTTCAGCGTGAAACCGAAACGAGAGACGCTGATGCCCAATTTCTATGCGGTGGGCGTTCTCAGCTTGCCCGTAGTGGCACTGACAGGAACGTTTATCGGAATGGTGCTTGCCATCCAAAGCTATCATCAGTTCAAGAGCATTGGGATGGAGACTAGGCTCGGAGCGGTCATCAACATGTCCTTGGTTCGCGAGCTAGGGCCTGTTCTAGCAGCCACTATGTTAGCTGGTCGAGTGGGTAGTGCCATGGCGGCTGTGTTGGGGACCATGCGGGTGACCGAACAAATCGATGCCCTGGTCAGCATGGGGGCGAATCCCATACACTACTTGGTAGTCCCTCGCTTTCTTGCATGCGTACTGCTCATTCCCGCATTGACCGTGATGGCTGATTTCATGGGGATCGTGGGAGGCTATTTCTACAGCGTGGTTGTCCTCGGAATCGATCACGCTCAGTATCTTCAAAAGAGCCGCGATTTCGTAGGCGGCTTTGATCTATTCACAGGAATTTTCAAAAGTGTATTCTTCGGCGCAACGATCGCTATCGTCAGTTGCTATCGTGGCTTTCATTGTCAGCCAGGAGCCGACGGCGTTGGCAGGGCTGCGACCGCGGCTTTCGTCCAGAGTTTTGTGATGATCCTCGCATTGGATATCGTCCTGAATCTCTTCTTAGATGCCATTTACTTTGCCATTTGGCCATCGGGAGCGAAACTGTTTTAATGGACGAATCGATCGTGGACCAACTCGTTGCGGATGACTCGCTCAAGTCGCGACCCATCGTGGAGACTCGTGGTCTATCGCTCCAGTTTGGGCGTCAGGTTGTCCTACAAGACATTTCGATTCGCATACCGAGCGGTCAAACCGTCGCCATCATTGGTGAAAGCGGTTGCGGCAAGACGATGCTGCTCAAGGCCATGGTCGGACTATTGGCTCCAACGAGTGGGCAAGTGATCTTTGACGGGCAGGATATCAACCAACTGGATGATCGCTCGATGACGCGTTTGCGTCGCCGCTTCGGTTTTGTATTTCAAAATGCTGCCCTCTTTGACTCGATGACGATTCAGCAGAATGTGGCTTTTCCATTGCGTCAACACGGCGTCCCTAAGGGGCGGCAGGCACAGAATTTGATTCTCGACCGCTTGAACGAAGTTGGCTTACCAAGCAACGTGCTACCCAAGAAGCCATCCCAATTGTCTGGTGGGATGCGAAAACGTGTCGGGCTCGCTCGGGCTTTGATTCTCGAACCTGACTTGCTGCTCTACGATGAACCGACCACAGGCCTCGATCCGATCATGAGCGACGTAATCAACGAACTAATGATGCGAACTCGCAAGAGGTATAACGTCACCAGCGTCGTCGTCACGCACGACATGCATTCGGCCCGCAAAGTCGCCGACCGGATCATTATGTTGTATCCGTTCTCGAGATTGGAACCTGGGGAACCGCAGGTCCTCTTCGATGGTCCCCCCGACGCGTTGGAGAAAACGAGAGATCGACGGGTCAAACAATTCGTCAATGGTGAGGCGGGCGAACGATTGATGGAGATGCTTACGTCTCGCAATCGAGGAGACATAGACACGCCGAACCTCCACGACTCGATTGCGAGAAAGGCTAGCGACAAGGAATAATCATGGAAGAAAATGGTTATCGCTTTGGCGTCGGCGTTCTTGTGCTTGCGTCCGCCATGATTGGTGTTCTCTTGGTCGCTTTTTTCGGAGCGGTCCCGGCGTTGTGGGTCGATCGGTATCGCGTGAGTTTTAACTTCCCGAGCGCTCCGAGAGTTACCGTCGATACGCCCGTCAGAAAAAACGGGGTGCTGATCGGACGGGTCGCAAAAATCGATCTCATGCCTGACGACAAGGGAGTGAATTTGACGTTGGAATTGGAGCGCAAGTACGAGATTCGTAAAGCGGAAGTGCCACGTGTCGGCAGTGGGTCGTTTATCACCGGTGATGCCGTGGTGGAGTTCATGATTCCAAGCGAACAGTCGTTGTTGGCGCGATTCGATGGCTCCATGGGGGTCCCCAGCGATGGACAACTCGATGCGACCGAACGTGCTGCGGCTCTGGAAATCATGTCCGACAACTACTATTCGCGAGGCGGAGAAGTTTCCAAGGACCCGACCGAGTTTTTATCTAAGCTAGATTCCAATCTCGAACAACGCATTGTGCCGATGGTTCGATCCATCGAACAGTTAATCAATCGCGTGAATGATTTGGCCGGAGACGGAGCGACACCCGTCAAGGAATTTCTAAACAAAGCAACGACGACGCTCGACAATGCCAACCAGACGATCAACACCATCAACGAAGTGGGTGGCCAGATCAGAGACGCCGAAATTCCTCGTTTGATCGCCAATACGATCGCGGTTCTACCCGATCTGTTTAAAGAGGCGCAGGCCACCCTCGCACAAACGCAACGAACACTCCGAGGTTTTGAGCAGTTCAGCGCTAGCCTGGAGGGACTCGGTAAAGAATTCGAAGGGATTGGCGAGACAATTCGAACTGCCGTGGACAATGCCAACAAAGCCATCGAAAACATCGCAGAGTTTACCGAGCCACTTAGTCAAAACAGCGATCGTCTGGTTCAGGGCGCGGTCACGGCGCTCAGCGATCTTGACTCGTTGGCGAAGGATCTTAAACGATTTACCACCAAGATTAATAACAGCAACGGACTTCTCAATGAGGTCATCGAAAGCGAACAGATGCGATTGGAAGTATATCGTACGCTTAGGAACGTCCAATCTGCCTCGCGCAATATTCAGCAGGTCTCCCAAAAGCTCCAACCGATCGTTGGAGACGCTCGCATCTTTACCGACAAAGTCTCTCGCGACCCAGGGCGATTGCTCCGAGATGCGATTTACCCAAGGCCGAGTGGGATGGGCGTTAAGTAGCGCGGCGGGAGTTCATTAGTTGATTGACTTCGTCAGCCATGCGTCGCATGACTTCGTCCCAATTCCCCAATTTCTTTTGTCGAAACAGTCGCATACTTGGATACCAAGGGCTATCGTCTCGATCGATCAACCAACGCCACTCAGGGACTTTCCATACGGGCAACCAGATAGGCACTCCTAAGGCACCTGCAAGATGACACGCCGACGTGTCGACTGAGATCATCAAGTCCAAATTCATCATGACCGCAGCGGTATCCATGAACGATCCGGTGTTCTCGTCGATGCGTCGATCCATATCCAGGATGGGCCAATCGTCCGCAACGCTGCGGAGTTCTTCTACGCCAGGCCCCTTTTGCAAACTCACTAGGCGAACACCAGGTACTCTGGCAAGAGGCTCAAAATGTTTGAGTGCGATGGAGCGATTATGATCGCGTGTATAGGTTGGCGTACCTTGCCATACAATTCCAATTTTGAATCCAGCCATCGTCGCAAAGTCCTTTTTCCATCGCTCTACTAGCGCAGCGTTCGCGGTCAAGTAAGGGATCTGCGAGGGAATGGATTCGAGTCTCGTCTTGACAATCCACGGCAGACTCATGAGCGATGCATGAGCATCGAATGGTGGAAGCACGGGCCCCATCCCTACCATTTGGTCCACGCCTGGACAAGTCGAAAGGAGCGGATGAAGTGAGGGAGGGCTAGACACCAAAATTCTCGCACCGGATTTTTGCTTCACCACCTCGGCATAGCGAATGAATTGAATGACGTCACCGATCCCTTGCTCGCCATGCAGCAAGATCGTTCGATGCTCCATGAATTCACCATTCCAAAGGGGGCGATTGAAATTGCGAACGTTGGCTCCCTTGACTTCCCAGCGCGATTCAAACTCGGGCCATCCTCGTTCGAAATCGCCTAGTTGCAGCCGGAGTCGAGCCAAATCGTACCGAGCAATCGCCGAGGTGGGATCGTATGCGAGCGAGCGACGAAGGCTCTCGATGGATTCAGACAATCGGCCCAATTCTGCGTAGAGCATTGCTAGTCCATAGTGGGACATTGCGTGTGCTGGGTTGATATTTAGTGCGCGTCGCAATGTAGCCTGGGCAGAATCAAAATCGCCTCGCGCCACTTCCGACATGCCTGCTGCGTATTCGACTTCAGCACCAGCGAGTGAAATGTCGAACGGCATTCGAGAGGACAAGTGGTCCGGTCCATTTTTCTCGAGGTCGGCGGTCACTTGCGTCAGATTGCGTTGTGAGTCCGTAGAATCTGGCTGGATTCTCAACGCCATGGAAAAGCAATGGGCGGCTTGGGAGAAGCGTGTGAGTTGGGCAAGGACAACTCCAAGATTATTGTACGCTTGGGCATGCCTCGGATCGAGGCTAAGAACTTGCTGCAGTGCTGACACTGCTTCTTGCATCCTGCCTTGCTTTAAACACTCCACGCCCGCACGAAACAGGTGGTCAACTTGAGAGAGCATGTTTTGGGGCAAAGGCTTGGATTCGAATTGTTCTCGATTCATTCCGAAACACGCCCCCAGCAACTTGACCTACCCTTACGAAAGTGAATCGATCATTTCGCGACGAATGGCTCGCAGTAAGAAAAGCAAGTTCCTATAGTAACGCGGCGCGAGTCGTCTTGGATCTTTGGCGGTACGAAAAAGCCATTCCAATCCTAAAAATTGCATCCATTTCGGCGCGCGCACAGCGTTGCCTGCGACGAAATCGAACGATGCACCCACTTGAATGCTCAGCGGTACGGATAGTTCTGCGAGATGATCCTCGATCCAGTATTCGCCTTTGGGTTGTCCCAATGCCACAAATAGGACATCGGGGTTGGCTTGACGAATCCGAGCGATTTGATTTCGAATATGTTCTGAACTGCTCTCATGAAATGGAGGTGATTGAACTCCAGCGACGATGAGTTGAGGGTAGAGTTTTTTGAGTTTGGCGGCAGTCTTTTCGGCAATTCCGTCGGCGGCACCGTAAAAATACACCGTAAGTCGCTTTTGAGCACAACGCTCGCACAGTCGGTAAATAAGGTCCGACCCCGCGACGCGCTCTGGCAGCTTGGTTTCCCCCAGTTTGCTTCGCCATAGTGCAGGCATGCCATCGCACAGCACGAGTGCAGCTTTCTCGGTAAAGGCTTGCAATCTCGGATACTTGTTGCACAACATGGCATAGTTGAGATTTGCCGTAATGGCATAGGCATTTTGTCGGGCAGCGATTGCCTGCTCGAGGTAATCCAAGGTTTGGTCCATGGTGATCGCATGATACCCAATTCCCCAAACGCGAGCGCTCGGGGGACTCTTCGGCAACGCGACGGGGTCATGTAATGGTTGACTGAGCAAGTCGCAGAGCTCGTCATACCCTCGCGCATTTTCCACGCATATCGCAGCGACTTGGCTTGGGATCTCCGTTGCGGTAGGGTCATAACCAGCGGGCGAATCGGTCGTCGCGGGCAAGGTCCAACATGGTTCACTTGCGACATTGTCAGACGGTGCGACATCGTTGGAAACTGGGCAAGGCAATGCCAAGGTCGATGTCAGGGGTGAGACGGTTGGCGAAACGGTCGGTACGATTGGGGGTACGACCGCTTGTGCCGATGGAACCGATGCGGGCAACTCGACTTCATCGACGGGCGAATTCCAAGCGTAGCGTGCATTGCTCTCGCCAAGAATATGGCTGCTGTTGTTGGATTTCTTCGTGGGAAAAAGTGGGGGTACTGATCGAGCAGGAACACGTGGTACGTAGACGGACTCCGGTAAATCGGCGACTCGAATAGGGTTGTTGGTGGAGTTCGACATTGCGTTCGTTGGCTTCGAGAATCGTGTTAAGAAGGGGAAGTTTCGTCATGCCCCGACTTGATTCGAAAACGTAGCTTACAAAGTCGTATCGCGTGCCAAGCTGAAACTCTCAACAAATCCAGCCCAAAGAATCTGCGACGATTGTATGGGTTGTACCGAAAGAGGCATCCTCGGATTCCGCAACGTTTCCTACAATGATCTGAAACTCGTTCCCACGTAGCAGCGGAACGTAGCAGCGGATCTCCGAGACGCTGAACCGTCCGCCTCGGAGATGCACTCCTACCTGTTCGGTCAACTATTAAGGATTGGAAGTCTATGAGCAATGCGCTTAGCTCGATCGGAAACCGAACCGAGAGCAGTCCAGCAATCAACCAACGACCCGAGCAGTTGGACATGTCGATAGGTCAGTACTTGATCAATCGACTGTTGGACTACGGGATACTTGATTGTTTTGGAATTCCGGGTGACTACATTCTGAGTTTCTATAGCATGCTAGAAAAAAGCCCGATCAACGTGGTGGGTTGCACCCGGGAGGATTGCGCGGGTTTTGCTGCGGATGCTTATGCTCGGATTCGGGGAATGGGAGCGGTCTGTGTAACGTATTGCGTCGGTGGATTGTCGGTGGCCAATAGCATTGCAGGCGCGTTCGCCGAAAAATCGCCCGTGGTCCTGATGTCAGGAGCGCCTGGGATCAACGAGAGAATCAATAATCCGCTGCTTCACCACAAAGTGCGTGACTTCAGCACACAATTAGAAGTGTTTGAAAAGCTTTGCATCGCATCGACCGAATTGATTGATCCGGCGATCGCTTTCAGTGAAATCGATCGAGTCTTGGACGCATGCTTTCGATTCAAACGCCCGGTTTACATCGAATTGCCACGAGACATGGTCCATGTGATCCCAAGTGTGGCTCACGCATTTCGACGGCCAAAAACCGAATTCGATTCGCAGGCGCTGGACGAAGCTGTTCGCGAAGCGATCGAACGCATCAATCGATCGAAAAAGCCCATGATCATTGCGGGAGTCGAAATCCATCGATTCGGATTGCAGGACCAATTGGTCAAGCTTGCAGAGCAGACCAAGATACCGATTGCTTCGACGATACTCGGAAAGAGTGTGGTTGATGAGACCCATCCGCTCTATTGTGGACTCTACGAAGGGGCCATGGGACGCGAGGAAGTTACGCAATTCGTGGAAGATAGCGATTGCGTGCTGCTCTTGGGCGCGTTCATGACCGACATCAATTTGGGCATCTACACTGCGCAACTCGAAGTTCGCAATTGCATCTACGCGACCAGCGAGCATCTCCAGATTTCCTACCATCATTTTCCGCAAGTACCGTTGGCAGATTTCCTTGATCGACTCATCAAAGCGGTGCCGCTACCCGCTCATCGGCCAATTCCTGAAAACTTGCTGTTGAGGCAACCGCTAAACTTCGAAATAGAGCCAGATCGTTCCTTGGAAGTCAGTCGCATGGTGTCCAGGATCAACTCTCAGATCGATGCGCAGACCATCGTGATTGCGGACATTGGAGATGCTCTGTTTGCATCATCCGAATTAGTGATCCACGAGCGAACCGATTACCTTTCACCCGCTTATTACACATCGATGGGCTTTTCCGTTCCAGCGGCATTGGGCGCATGTGTTGCCAAGCCGAAGGATCGGGTACTGGTAATCGTTGGGGACGGTGCTTTTCAGATGACGGGGCAGGAGATGTCTTCTCTCATTCGGTTGGGACACAATCCCGTTATTATTGTCTTGGACAACCACGGGTATGGAACCGAACGGTTTCTGCAAGAAGGCACTTGGAAGTACAATGAAATCGCCGTTTGGAATTATTCCAAATTGCCCGATGTTTACGGTGGTGGCAAAGGCTATTTGGTGCGGACCGAAGGGGAATTCGACATCGCACTCAATCAAGCATGGCAAGACAAATCGCAACTGCACTTGATTCATGCAAAGTTGGTCGAGGGGGATGCGAGCAGCACTTTGTTACGATTGGCCCACCGACTCGGGCAGCGCGTGTGAGCTCGCTCGGCAACTACTTTCTAAACATCAATCGACTTGTTTGGTTGGCACGCGAGTCAGGAACCTGTTCTGTTTTGGGCGCAGGAAGCTCCAGGGGATCCAGGTCGCTAGGTGAATTAGGTTGAAAGGGAGCCGGCGGCACTTGTTCGTAGAGACTTGGAACCGAAGGCGAATTGGGTGCTGGCGAAATTTGCAGTGGAGTTAGATTGGGAGGAGCCATCGCGTCGGGTGCTGGCTGCAATTGGGCAGGAGAATACAACGGCGCTGTTCGCATCGGACCTGAATACGTTGGCGACTGGTCGAGCATGGGTACGGGCTCGATGCGTTGTGTCGAATACTCATGGCTGCCAAGCGCAGGGACCATCACCCGTGCCGCTGGTGGTGAGTATTTTGTGCGAGAGTTCGGCGGGGCCGTGGGCTGCCCATAAAAACTGGACATAGCGTCTAATGGGCGCCAAAAGGACCAAGTATTGGTGGAGCGTCCTTCTTTGCATTCATGGTATCCGTCACTATACCCAAAACCGTGAAATCTCCCGAAATAATTGATGGGGGAAGTTCGCTGCGATGGCAATTGGGCAGTCGCCGAGCAGGAAAAAATCGCCAGGAGCGTCAAACTCAGCAGCCGGGTCCACATGTAATGATCATCCTTGAACGAATTTCGCTGTCATTGTGCCACCAATCATCCATTTTGTTGGATGAGCACGGTATCGCTTGTATCGACCACGCAACCGCTGGGCATTGAATCGGACGCAACGAACACTCCGTCCGATCCGACGCAGATAACGTTCATAGCAGTCCGGCAAAATAATCCGATTGACAAAATAATTCGCTCCAGTCCAAAAAAAGCCACGGTCCGGGGGGGCTTTGGATCATTTCTTGGCTGCGATACAATCAGGACCATCAGCCGGTGATACTCTCAACACATTCTCGATCACAGGGTCTTCGATGAAAACTCAACCCAATTTATTTACCTTGCCATTGCAAACGAAGGTGACATCCCATGGATTCGCCATCTTGTTGGTCCTGATATTCACTTCCTTTTCCCAGTCAGATGAATCAAAAATGCGTATTGAAACGGCCCCATTTGGGAAGACTTCCGATGGTCAGAATGTGACCAAGTTTGCCTTGGTCAATGCGAACGGGAACACTGTTGAGATGATTGACTACGGTGCCATCGTGACTTCCATTCTCGTTCCGGATCGCAACGGGAAACGGACCAATGTGACTGCCGGCTTTTCGTCCATGACAGGCTACCTATCCAAGCATCCTTATTTTGGTGCGACAGTCGGACGATTCTGCAATCGAATCGCAAAGGGAAAGTTTTCTATCGACGGAAAATCGTAC